>NZ_JAABNI010000024.1:0-137821 GCF_009915995.1 Proteus sp. G2618
AGTAATATTCTCATATTTATTGTCACTTAAAAAGTCGATTTTAAAGTTAGAATCTATCATCTTTTTCCATTTAATTTATGAATAACATTATAAAAAATTCTAGATAACAGGTCCATCCCATCGTAATCGGTTACGTAATTCATTAGGAACCAAATCAAATAACATTTTGATATGCTTTACATTGCCATCATACAATATACTTATTTTTGAACTACATTTCTCAGTATATGTTTTAGCTTGAAAATTTAAAAATGAAATATCACTTTCATCAAAATCTTGATTAAGTATTTTTTTAGGTAAATTATGAATTAACTGTAATTCATAATAACAAGATTTATCTTTTGCTTTTGCTATCATTCCTCTAGATTGAATATTTCTTAATTGAGGTAAAATCCAATACATCATATCTATATATATTTCATTTTTATTCATTAACAATCAATCCATTAGTATGTAGATAATATAAATAATTACGAATTTAATCCCGAATAATTAAATTTCACAACTAATACAACGCGTAAATGCTTCTTTTTTGAGGCACCTAAAACCTCATTACTACAATTGCTTTTTAATGTAATAATTGCACTATCAGGTATTCCCTTACCGCCCCAATGATCCATACATAAGATGTTATTTGTGATTTACACTCAATATCAAAGCTAATTTTTTATAATCTCAACAAATCACCTGAAAAATAAACTGGTGTAGGAGTTATAAAACTTTCGTTATAAGAGCTAATTATATGTCCTAGATATTCATTAAAATTCTTATCTAACGCTCTTACCTTATCTTCATTTTCATCATAATGATAAACTAAGTTAGGCTGATCTGAGTACGTTAACAGAAAATAATATTGAGTTTCTGATTCTATTGAAATAAAAAATGGCTTTTGCTCTAACATATCCCACAACTCCAGATTATATAACTCCTCTCTTAAGCCGTATTGGAATAGAACATGCCCTCGTATAAACCATTCTTTGTAAAAAATGAGAGGATCATCCCCAAAAAAACCACCACTACAACGCCCAATACAATTCAAAAAATCATAAAGTTGATCAGTTACTTTAATATCATAAAGACGTTCAATTTTTTTTATCTCATCATCTGCATATCCAGATACAAATTTGCTATCAATTGATATATTTTTGCAATAAGAATTTAATAGTTTAATTAAAATATCTTTATTCATGGTCTTATACCTGTTGTTCCATGATATATGGTTAAATTAAATGTTGGATTTAGCCTAGAAAAAATTAAGCTTGATTCATTACATCCTACACACATACCCGGATTACTACTAGAATTATTTTGTATTGAAATAGTAATATCAATATCTTTATTACTATAATGCTTATTAATATAACTAAATATTTTTTTCTCTGCATGATTGAAATTGCTTCTTGAAGAGGAAATAATAGTACTTTCGATACTATTATCGTCTTTAGAAATAATTTTATAACTTATTCCATTGATATTTAATGATGTTGGAGTTTTTCCTTTCCATGCATTCCCACTAACAGCTAAGAAATATACTTTTTCTTTATTTTCTATAATAGATGCAATAGCTACTGTTGCAGGACTTTTATCATTTTGATTTTTAGCTTTTAAGTGAATAGATATTTTATCTCTAATATTATTAACATCTAATGCAGGCTCATCAAGTTTACTTAAATCAAATACTCGATAATTGGTTAACACAGGTTTTCCAGCTATAGTTGCATTTCGTAGCTCTTGCGCTGTATATCTAAGAACCTCTTTAGCACCTTTAGCATCAACCTTAGCAACTTCATTAAACGTAGTAACAAGTTCTTCCGCCTGATGAAGCACATTTTTTATTTCATGCGCATTTTTGGAGGCAATATAAAATGAACCTGTAGTTGCGGCAGGTGCCGCTACCGTTGCTTCTGCTCCAACAACGTTATATAGGTGAACAGAGGTATTATTAAAACAAATCAAAGGTGCTTCTTTGCAAGTACTAATTATCGTTTTAACTGTTGCTAATGATTGAGGAGCAACGGCAATTACATATGTTCCTACATAAAGAACTGAATAACCAAGAGCACCAACTGTTAATGAAAAAGTTAATGCTTCTTTTCGTGCATCAACTCTTTTTTGTGCCTCTTTATCACCTCGCATTGCGAGATATAAATCTTCACCTGCTTCTATATCAGATGGGCTTATATAATGTGTTTCGTCATTAAATCGATAAACAGTCTCCGCACTATTGGCTCCACTATATGCACCTTCTGGTTTATTAGTGGCTAGAGCACCTGCTAGCCCACCAATAAATCTAACAATCTGGGGATTAAATTCAGAATTACTTTTAAGAAATTTATTAAATTCATATAGTTGTTTATTTGATTCGCTTTCAAATTGAGGCTCAAATAATTTACTTTGTAGCGATATCGCCGCTATCTCTGCCGCCAACGCACCAGCAACCGCACCTGTAACACTACCTCCTGCAATTTCTGCACTAACACCTGCTACTACCGAATGACTTAAAACCTTTCCTGCATGACCTAATACAGCGCCATTATCACCAATTAAATTGGCGCCTTCGGCATGAAGCTGACTACCAATATTGCTTAATAGCGCCGTTTTAAAATTATCAATAAAACTGCCACCTTGAATGGCAGTGCCCAATGTTGAACTGACGACTGAATGAGAGGCTACGCGTTGTGCAACTTGATTCCATGTTGCGCTATCGGTCGCAAGTAACTTGCCTGTTGAAGGTAATGTTCCACCTTGGATTGCTTGATCCCACCCCATAAATTGGTCAAGGCCCTGAAGTGCCCCCGCAACCACCATACTCGTCACCACAGACTTGACCGTGTCGCTACGCCCCAGTGATTCAAGTGTTTTAGAGATGTTGCCTTGGTTTTCAGCTAAAGAGACCGCCGCTTGCGAAACTAAAGAGGCAAAACCTGCTTGTGCTGCAACCGATGCCGTTGAAGCCACGCTTGCTGAAGCACCCGCCGCAATGGTTGCTTTACTTGCCATTCCACCAATAGTCGCCGCGGTTGCTGTACCGTAAGTGGCAACTCCCACTGCAATAGCGATAACCGCACCAACAACAGGATTTAATTGTTTTGTTTTATCATCCCAATCAGAATAGGTATCTTTAACTAAATTCCAATTGACGTTTTGATGATGTTGAAGATCTTTAAGCCATGCATATTCTGGAGTGTTACCTAAAACTGTTAATGCTTGTTCTAGTGATTGTCCTTTTTGAGCTTTAATATCAGCAGATATTCCTTTAGGAGCATCAATAGTCAGTTTTCCACCAATATAAAGTGTCGGTAATGCCCAACTCTCTTTTATATATCCCTGATCGCGATGAGTAATATAAATATCTTTTGAATTAGTAATAACTTGCTTAAATGCTGTATTTTTAACTGCTTTAAAATTAACTTTTCCTGTTTTACTGGTTAATTTTGCATTCTTCGCTGTTTCTAGTTTGCTCGCTTCTAAGGTAATATCATCTTTAGCAAATAAATTAATATCGCCATTAGCGATAAACTCGGTAACTTTATTATTTGTATTATGACGTTTTTTCGTGTATTTCTTTTTGGTAGTACATAAAGTCCATCGATTACATTTTTTCTTCTCTTCTTCGTAATAACTCGATTCTTCCATCGCTTGTGCGTAAAGAAATCCACCTTTAGCAGCAATATCTATCTCTTTATTGGCAGTCAATTTTGATGCTTGAAATAAAATACTGCCTTCAGATAATAGAGTTAAATTATTGCCACTATTAATTTCAGTACTAACTTGTTTGTGAATTTCTTCTAACTTAGAGCCCGACTCTTTACGAAAATGTGTTTTTACCGATCCCAATTGAATATTACCACCACTGGATATCGTAATGTCACCATCTGATTTGAATGAGCTTCCTTCTGTTATTAACACACCTGATGACGCAATAGAAATACCTTTATTTCCTATAATAGCCGCTGTGCTATACTGAATGTCTTGAGCATCTTCGTGGGGGTCTTTGATGGCAGAATAAGCATTTGCACCCAGCTTTATATTCCTACCAGCTAATACAATGACTTTATCTTTTGAATTTAATACTGTTGAACTTAAATCAACATCACGCGCTGCATTTAAGATAAGGTTATCGTCTGAAAATAACTTAGATTGTAATTGAGGATAATAAATATCACTAAAGAAAGGATCGGCTTCTTTTATTGATTTTGAGGCAAGGAAAATATCCTGCCCTGCATTAAAGGTTATTCCTTTATCACTATTATATTTTATTCCTTGACTAATAATATCTTTACCAGCCGTAAATGTAATATCACCTCGCGTTTTCCAGCTTTCCGTTTTTGATAATACAGGCTCTTTATTATACAAATGAAAATATGGTAATATCTTAAAAAGTTCTGATTCATTTCTCTGAATTTTTATATCACCATGTGAAATTAAGCTTAAAAAGTTAGCATTATTAATTTCAATATTATTAAAAGTTATACCTTGTCCAGATTGAAATAAAATAGAATCAGAGACATTAATAACCGGTGGAGTTAAAACATCATTTTCATTAAATGCAGAAATGGGATTTAATGTATAATCAATCTTTCCATTCTTAGCAAGAACAACACCGTCTTTTGCTGTTAGATCTACTTGGTTAAGCTCTATATTTTTATTTGAAATTAAGTTTAATGATTTTTTAGATGAGAGATGTGAATCTTTTACAATAATATCTCCACTAGAGATAACAGATAGATCATTGTTTGAATTTATATTTGAAGATATATTAATAGAATTAGAGTTAATCAATATATTATTAGCTAAAATATTATAACCTGAGTGTAACTTGTTTATTGATTTTTTTATTGGTAAATACTTAGATGGGGGATTCGTTTCTATATTAATACTATTTTTAAAATCTAAAACCAAATTACCTTTCGATAATATCGTAGAAAAACTTTTTCTATCAGGTGACCAAGAATAAAACTTATTAAGTAGTTCAAATTTCAACGGCTCCCTTACATAAAGAATATCATAATTACCATCGTCATCCTCTTCATCTACATATACACCGAGATCTTTATATGAAGTCTTATACCTATACCATAAATTTAACTCTCCAGGAATTAAATTTGAAATAACAGCATTACTTCCTGTCAAAATAGTATTTTCATTACTATGTATCACACCTAGGTTATTAACCAATTCATTAGCATTAATGTAAATATTTTTTCCTGAATCAATATGTCCTATAAAATCACTATAATTATATTTATATCTTTCTGTATTAATAATATCTGTACTTGTTAAATCTAGGTAACCAAACCATTTTTCATATGGAAAATTTTCCAACACAGGATAATATGTATTTATAGAAACAACGCCTTGGCTATTTCCCCAATATGATGCAACAAAACTTTTTCTAGCAGTAGAGTTTGCTTCGACATTTAAAAAAGTTGGTAATTCATTTAAAGATGTATTAACTAATTTCTTAGTTCGAATAATCAAATCACCCTTTTCTGTTTTTATCGTGGCTGATTGATTTTCAATTAAAGTACTTGGATCACCCTGCGCATTTCTCTGTATCCATAAATTATCTTTCGCTTGAATAATCGCTTTTTCGCCTTTATTCGTGAGTTTATCTGCGAATAAACGCATATCTTTCTCTGAGATAACTTCACTATTATTAATCAGCGTATTAGTTGCTAAAGTAATATCTCTTTTTGCTTTTAATTTTGCATTACTATTAATTTGTAGTTCTTTACTACTAACATTAATATCTTGATCAGATTGAATATTGCCATTAAAGGTAATTTTTCCATCAACGGTTAAATTCACACTGTTTTGGTTTGTTTTAATATGACTTAAATTAACACCAACACCTTTTTCTGTGCTAACTAGACGTATTTGATTAGCATACATTCCACCTAACGCTTTTGTATCAATAGATAGCGTAGGTTTAACGCCTTCACCATTAATGCTATTTACTGTACCTTTATCAAAATCAATACGGTTATTTCCTTGCATTAAAGAAAGGGTTTTAGCGTTAATTTTTCCATTTAATTCAATACTACGGCTGATAATGTCGGCATAATCCTGAGTTTGGAGATCTATACCTTGCGTACCAATAACAACACCGCCTTTTTTCACTTCTATTGCCGAATAGGCGCCTTGAGGGTTAAAAAGAGGTTTTCCTGTTGTGAGCGTAATTGCTGGGGTATTTATAAACGAACAGCCATCACACGTAATGCCATTTGGATTAGCAATAACAACTTTCGCTTGTTCTCCTGCAACTTCCAGTTTTCCTTGTAATTGTGAGCGCCCATTTCCCACCACTTCATTAATAATTAAATGAGCAGCACTACCTTTTAAATGAGTATTGGCATTCACTTGTTTGGCTAATTGTGTGTTAACAGAAGTTGTCGCATTATTAAGTACAACACCTTGCTTGCTAACATTGAACGAATGAAACTTATTATGAGAAATACCAAGATTATTAGGTGTTGAAATATTAATAATTGGAACAGTATTTTGTTGATTAACTTTAATCGTTTTATCGGATGGCGTAATTGCTAAACTCCAAGCTGGATGTAATGGATAAATAGCAATTACATAAGCTATGCTATAACTTATTAAACGTTGTTTCCAAGAAATATCCTTTTCACACATAAAAACTCCTAACATTTAAATAGAAAGAGAAATGGACCAATAAAAAGACCAGCAATCTGGCTTTAATGATTTGGGATAAAACACAGGTTTATTAATTAAAATTTGAGAAGAAAAAGTGGAATGATAAAAAGAAGCACCTATTGCACTTCCAATTATTTTATTCTTTTCTGTTTCATATTGATCTGAATGGGCGACACCATAATCAAGTGCAAAAATAAAATTCCACTTACTTAAAAATGAAGTTATTGGTAATATATTTATTTCATTGCGCCAATAAAACCCACTATTAGCATTAAAATTTATTTCTTTATATCCACGAACAGCTTTTATTCCATCTATTGCTATTTTTTCCGAACCATAAAGATTATCAGGCGTATATTGACTATGAAATGAAGTAAGATAGGAAAACTGATCAGTGAATAAATATTGATAGCTTAAATTTAAACTTAATTTTCGATAATGACTACGAGGTGAATTGTCAGCAATATAATCAGGTGTCGCACCAAAAAGAGAGATCCCAAACTCAGCAGTTGGATTAATGATTAAATATCCATTATGTAAACTTAAGGTATATTCAGGGCTAAATGATAAAGAAGTCAATGTGGGACTATTTATTAATAATTTTTGTTGTGCTAACTGCGTTTTTGCTTTCTTATGCTTTAACGCTCCCTTTAGTGTTACTCGTTGTTTATTATCTCGATAGACTAAACGACTAGTATCAAATTGCTGATCTTTATTTTTGTTTTTATAAATATATTTGTGATTATTTTGGAAGGAATAAGATGAACTACTATGAGATAACTGGTATTGATAAAACCAATAGCCATAAGGGATATTCATACTTGCAGTATAAGCACGAGAATAGTGAGCATGAGGGAAATCTGTATTTGTTTTTAGTGAAAAAATCCACTGCTCACCCAAGCCAAATAAAGAATCTATTGTTGTCGTGTTAGTAAGTAAGATCTTTCCTGTTGTTTCTGATCCTGAATTATCAATTGTTAATTGATTTTTTAAAGGAAACTTTTTAACTTTTCGATTAATGGTTACAGATGAATATCCCACACTATCGCTTGGTTGAATATCCAAGGTATATTGTGCTGTTGTTAACCGATTAAGCTGTTCTAATCCATGTTCTAAATCTCGTAAATTTAAAACTTTCCCCTTTGAGGAAGGAAAAATAATATCAACTAATCTAGATGAAATACCATTGATAGAAATATTTTTTATTCTGCCTTCAATAATCCTTATTACTAACTTATTATTAGAGAGATCTTGCTCTGGAATAATAGCTTGTGAAGTAACATAACCTTTTTCAATATAATTATTAGTAATTGATTTAGCCACCTCTTGCATATCATTTAATGTTAGACATTGTTGCAGGTACGGTGAAATTACTTTAGATTTCTGTCTATCATCTAATAAAGTATTTCCTGTAAGGTCAACTTTATCAATAAGAAAGCAATTACTATTTACATTTTTATTATTCAAAGAAAAACTATTTTTGCTAACGAGTAAAAATATAAAGAAGAATAAGTTTATTTTTTTAAATTTATGCATATATAAGTCATCCTTAAAGAGATGTTTATATATTTACATAGGAAACGCATTTTAAAGGTTATCATTAAATAGTAGGTGTATAAGACTTTTGGAAAAAAGTTCTTTCAGCAAATATTGACAAGTTTCTATTAACCCTATATTGCTAGATACTTAACTTGCACTTAGCTTACATTAAAAAAATAAGGCTAATAATAATGAAACACTTACAACTCAACAAAACACAATTTCGCTTAAGCGATAAACTCTGTTTACAAATTGACAATTTAGCCATAAATGAAGGTGAAAGTTGGGCATTTGTAGGCAGTAATGGAAGTGGCAAAACCGCCTTAGCAAATGCATTATGCCAAGAAGGTATTTTGCTCTCTGGTGAGTTTATCAGCACATTTTCTCGTCCAATTAGTCTCTCTTTTGAAAAACTGCAAAAAATGATTGAAGAAGAGTGGCGTCGTAATAACACAGATTTATTAAGTGAAGGTGAAGACGATACTGGCTTAACCGTTGCTCAAGTTATTCAAATGCAGGTAAAAGATGATGACAGATGCTTTTTATTAGCAAAGCAATTTGGTGTTGAATACCTTTTATCAAGACGTTTTAAATATCTATCTACAGGTGAATCTCGAAAAATATTGCTTATTCAACTTTTAATGAATAAACCTGATTTAATTATTTTAGATGAGCCTTTTGATGGATTAGATGTTGATTCTCGCCGTGCTTTAAATGAATTGTTAACACTATTACATCAACAAAATCTGACTATCGTACTCATTCTAAATCGTTTTAATGATATTCCTGATTTTATTCAGTATGCAGGTCTACTCATTAATTGCGAATTAGTCGCCAACGGTGAGAAAGAGCAGGTTTTATCTGACTCTGTTATTGGGCAATTATCTCACAGTGAAACTCTTGAAAATCTCACATTACCTGAACAAGATTCGCCTGATGCCATTCCTCAATTATCACCGACACTTTCCCCTATCGTGCTAAAAGATGGAGTAGTGAGCTATAACGATAAACCTGTTCTTCACCATTTAAGCTGGGAGGTAAAACCTCAGCAACATTGGCAGATTTTAGGCCCTAATGGTGCAGGAAAATCGACATTATTAAGTTTAATTACGGGCGATCACCCTCAAGGCTACAGCAATGACTTAACGCTATTTGGTCGTAAAAGAGGAAGTGGTGAAACAGTATGGGAAATTAAACGCCATATTGGTTATGTCAGTAATGCCTTACATCAGAGTTACCGTGTTTCTTCAACGGTAAAAAATGTCATTATTTCAGGTTTCCATGACTCTATTGGCATTTATCAAGCGATTACAGATAAACAGCTAAAACTTGCTAATGAATGGTTAGCGTTAATTGGTTTAACTGCACATGCTAATCATCCATTTCATGCCTTATCTTGGGGTCAGCAACGCTTAGTGTTAATTGTTAGAGCATTAGTTAAACACCCTACCTTACTTATTCTTGATGAGCCATTGCAAGGATTAGACACAACGAACCGGCTCTTAGTACAGCGTTTTATTGATATCATGATAAGCCACAGTAATACGCAACTTTTGTTTGTGAGCCACCATCAAGAAGATGCGCCATCGTGTATTACTCATCGATTGACTTTTATTAAAGAAGGCGAAATTTATCGTTACCAGCAAGAAATTTGTTAAATGTTCATTTTTACTGTCATAATCAGGGCAATGATTTTAGAAATTAACGCTAAACTTAGGTCTGAATTTTTATTTAAATCGACATTTTCTTGCTTATTATTTGAACAATAATAAATAAAGAATGTGTCGTTTTTACAGGCGCTATTTTCGTCTATTTTTTATACAAAACGGATATTTTGTTTTTTTACGCCGATCCCGCTAGATTAATAGCTTGAACGATTAAGCAAAAGGTGTGACAACTGTGCAATAATTCATCGAACAAACGACATTTTTGACTTAATCCCCCTTGTTTTGTCACTTATGTTTGGCGTTCTTGTCGATGATCCATATAATGATTGAAGTGCTAATTTTAAACTTATATTAAGAAAGTAATTATAGGAGTCTAAACTATGGCAGTAACTAAGCTTGTGCTAGTTCGACACGGTGAAAGTGTATGGAACAAAGAAAACCGTTTTACAGGCTGGACTGACGTTGAGCTGTCCGAAAAAGGCCGTAATGAAGCGCAAGAAGCAGGTAAACTGCTGAAAGCTGAAGGTTTCGTTTTTGACTATGCATATACTTCTGTTCTGAAACGCGCAATTCACACCCTGTGGAACATTCTTGATCAAGTTGATCAACAATGGCTGCCAGTTGAAAAATGCTGGAAATTAAACGAACGTCATTACGGTGCTCTGCAAGGCTTAAACAAAGCTGAAACTGCTGAAAAATACGGTGACGAGCAAGTTAAACAATGGCGTCGTGGTTTTGCTATCACTCCACCAGAATTAACTAAAGACGATGAACGTTTCCCAGGTAAAGATCCTCGTTATGCATCTTTAACTGCGGCAGAACTGCCATTAACAGAAAGCCTAGCATTAACTATCGACCGTGTAACACCATACTGGGAAGAAGTTATCAAACCACGTGTTGCTTCTGGTGAGAAAGTTATTATTGCAGCTCACGGTAACTCACTGCGTGCTCTGGTTAAATACCTAGACAACATGAGTGAAGATGAAATTCTTGAGCTGAATATCCCAACAGCAGTACCTTTAGTTTACGAATTTGATGAAAACATGAAACCAATCAAACGTTACTACTTAGGTAATGCTGACGAAATCGCAGCAAAAGCAGCCGCTGTTGCTAACCAAGGTAAAGCCAAGTAATTTTACTGTTATTTTGAGTTATATAAAAAATGCCACTTTTAAAAGTGGCATTTTTATACTTAAATTTAATTATTACGCTTTATTACGACGTGCTACAACTGCATCTGCTAATTGGCGTAACAGCGTTTCGGTGTCATCCCAGCCAATACAGGCATCAGTGATGCTTTTGCCATAAACCAGAGGTTCACCACTTTCTAATGATTGATTACCTTCTTCTAAATGACTTTCAACCATAACACCAATTAATGCTTTTTCGCCTGCGCTAATTTGTTGGCAAATATCGGCACCAACTTCCATTTGTTTCTCAAATTTCTTGCAACTATTGGCGTGGCTGAAGTCAACCATCACATTTTGTGGTAAACCTGCTTTTTTAAGCCCTTCTTTTACCACTGCAACATGTTCAGCGCTGTAATTTGGCTCTTTACCACCACGTAAAATAATATGGCAATCGCCATTACCCGCTGTGCGCACAATGGCTGAATGACCCCATTTAGTGACAGAAAGAAAACAGTGTGGCGATCCTGCGGCATTAATTGCATCAATAGCAACTTTAATAGTTCCATCTGTACCATTTTTAAAACCAACAGGACAAGATAAACCTGAAGATAACTCACGGTGTACCTGAGATTCAGTAGTACGAGCACCAATAGCACCCCAACTCATTAAATCAGCAACGTATTGAGGTGTTATCATATCTAAAAACTCGCCAGCAGTTGGCAAGCCACTATCGTTGATAGTTAATAAAAGATTACGAGCAATACGCAAGCCTTCATTAATATCAAAGGTATGATCCATATGAGGATCATTAATTAAGCCTTTCCAGCCTACTGTTGTGCGTGGTTTTTCAAAATAAACACGCATAACAATTTCAAGTTTATCTTTAAGCTCTTCTCTGATGAGACTTAAACGTTGCGCATACTCCAATGCAGCTTTCGGATCATGAATAGAACAAGGTCCAATTACCACTAATAGACGATCATCTTTTCCAGCGAGGATTTGATGAATAGCTTCACGGGCATGACGAACTGTAAAAGCCGCGTTATCAGTTGCTGGAAACTTTTCCAATAAAGCAACTGGCGGTAAGAGTTCATTAATTTGTGTTATTTTAAGGTCATCATTTTGATAATTCATTCCCGTGTATCCACTCTATGTTATCTAGTCAATGTTATTATTGCTTTTCCAATCTAACCATTCATTTTCTATCTGTAAACACCCTTTCAACCTAAAGCATCTATAGTCACCTTTCTAAAAATTTCAATATAAAGGGAAATAGCGCATTTAAGCGAAATAATGATTCAAAATTGCGGTAAAAATAAGAATAAAGACAACGAATAGTAAGGCTGGAGAAAAAGATAACTCTACCAGCCTTTTTTATTAGGAGAGATAATTATTTTTGCTAGAGCGTTTTGCTGTTTTGATCCACAAACGAGAACCATTGATAGCGATAGCCAGTAAAATGATATATTCAACAGACATTGCATAAACGCCTTGTTTGTAGAATATAACAATACTAATCACATTAATAACTGACCAAACTAGCCAGTTTTCAACTAATTTCCGCGTCATTAAGATCATTGCCACAATGGAAAGAACCGTCATTGTAGAGTCCCAGAATGGGTAAGCATCAGGTTCAAGAACTGGTGTAGCTAAACTTGCACCAAAGACATTTAATATATCAACAGCAACAACAGCTAAATAACCAAATACAGTATCAATATTGAAAGTAAGAGCAGCAATGGCAGCTATCGAAACAACGATTAAGAATAGACGATGACTCGATTTTAACCAACGTATTCTTAGCGTAGCTTGCTCAAAGTCATTCACTCTGCTCCATGCATACCATCCATAAATATTAGCGGCAAAGAAAAATATTTGAAGGAGTAAGCTTGCGTATAGCTGAATTTGGAAAAAAATAATGGCAAACAAAGTGACATTAATAAGTCCAAATAAATAGTTGATAATTTTTTCCTGGCTTGCAAGCCAAATACACAATAAACCAGCGATGGTGCCAACAGCTTCAATCCATGAGAGTGGATATCCACCGTCTCCGAGTGGGATATTGACTAAAATATTATTGATACTAAACCAACTCATCACATCCATTTTACAACCCCGACTTAATCATAGAAAAAACAAAGAAAATATGGGTTATTGCGACATCTTTGCAAAGTAGTAAAGATATATTATAAATTCATATTTATAATGGTACTTAGTTTCTAATATTAAACATTGTGTTTCTGATTTAGAAAAACAACAAACAAATGTTTTATATATTAAACAAAATATTCTAATTTTACTTTTTAAACAATAAAAACGACAAATAACTTTATTACATTTTACTTATTAGAGAGAAATATGGAGCCAACAACACGTTTAATCGATCGCATGCTATCTTTTGCACTCCTTGATCCTAGAATTGAGGCGGTAGTACTAACAGGATCGTTAGGACGCAATAGAAAGATAGACAGTTATTCTGATATTGATATAGAGCTTATCGGTTATGGTGCGACAGAGCTCGCAAAAAACCAACATTGGTTATCACAATTCGGTGATGCTCTTGTCAGCTTACAGTTGGAGTGTGAAGATCCCAAAAGTAAGTTTTGGCCTATTTATTTACATGTTTTAGCTCAAGGTCGCAAAATAGACATTATGATGGCAGAGCCTGAGCGTATTTTTAACATGAAAACTGAAGGGCTTAGCCCAATTTACCAGCGTGGGTATCAAATCTTACTTGATAAAACGAGTTTATGTGACGGGCTTCCTGAAATTGGCACTATAACACCCCCTACGCTTTCAAAAGAGCAAGCATGTAATAATGCTCAAGAATTCTGGTTTGAGGCGACACAAGTCGCTATAGCCATTCTACGCCATGAATTTTGGTCTGCAAATTATCGTATACATGATATGCGTGAATGGCTGATGGCGTTACTTGAACAAGTTGCGTTACACAATGCGCCAACACAAGATGTGTGGTATCAAGGGAAAAACTTAAAAGAATGGCTACCTAAATTTTATTCATTGCGTTCATTGGAAAGTACTCTTGCAATGAGTACCCCCTATGAATCAGCAGCAACACTTTCAATTATGATGGCATTTTTTCTTGATGCATCGAAACGCCTCAATCACCCTATTGATACAGCAATAAAAACGCAAGAATTGGTCAGTGATTGGTTAATCGATAATGAATTTTTGACTGAAAATGAATACAGTCAAATCACGTCATCAATTATTTGTCATTACTGATTTGAATGTCATTTTAGATTAAGGTTAGGTAGTTTTTTCCATTTTGAGAAAACTATCTTCATTGTTTAATAAAGCGATAAATTACACTATCAGAAACAGAAAGCTAAGTGTTTGTTTATTATTTATGGAATGATAGTTTAGGGAATAATAAATATACAGGAAGAGGTTTGAAATGGTGGGTCGTGGGCGATTCGAACGCCCGACCAATTGATTAAAAGTCAACTGCTCTACCGACTGAGCTAACGACCCATTTCAATAAAAACGGATTAGTATTCGAAAATGGTGGGTCGTGGGCGATTCGAACGCCCGACCAATTGATTAAAAGTCAACTGCTCTACCGACTGAGCTAACGACCCTTTTTCGAACTCGCCACATTCTCTGTGGCAACGGCGGGTAATAATACTGATTTAATGTTTTTGTGCAACGTTTTTTTTCAAAAAAAAGTTCAACCGTTGAAAAAACAATCATTTAACCCCGAAAATGCAACATTTACATTACGGGGTCAATAATTAAAGTGTTCCTAGCTGCTTTTGCGCTAATTTAGCGCCAGCGCTATTTGGATATTGCTTAATCACTTGTTGGTAAACAGCTTTAGCATTATCCTTTTGCCCTTTCTCTTGCATGATCAAACCAATTTTATAAAAGGCTTCACTTGCTTTTTGAGATTTTGGATAATTTTTAACAACGATAGCAAACGTGCTTGCAGCCTGATCCTTATTACCCTTTAGATAATACATCTGACCCAACCAAAATTGTGCATTTGATTGATAGCTAGACTTTGGATAGTTATTGATAAAGTTGTTTAATTCAACAATTGCCTTATCGTAATCTTTAGAATTCAATACGATATCAATTGCTGCATTATAATCGGCCTTCTCATCACCTTGCCCTGAGCTAGTTGCAGCAGGAGATGCTGAAGAAGCAGTATTATCAGGTTGAGTGGCTTCTGTTGATGTTGAAGCTCCGCCACCAAGGCTATCTAATTGTTGATAGATATTGCGTTGGCGTTCAACAACTTGATTTAACTGGTATTGATTTTCCTGAATTTGACCACGTAACATATCAATATCACGCTGAGAATCAGCGAGTTGTTGCTGTAATTGGGTCAAAAGCTGGCTGTGAGCATTTGAAAAACGCTCAAGTTGGGCGAGTCGTTCATCGGTCGAACCTGAACCGATATTACTGATTGGCGCTTGGGCAATAGCGGCTACAGGAGCCGCTACGCCAACCAGTAACAACAGACTCATCAAGAAAGGTCTGAAGTTACTGTTGTTCATGCCGTTCTCTTAGTAATCCAGTACTGCACGACGGTTTTTCGCGTAAGCGGCTTCGTCATGACCCAGTACAGCTGGTTTTTCTTTACCGTAAGAAACGATTGACAGTTGATCAGCTGATACGCCTTTACCTTGCAGGTACATTTTCACAGCGTTAGCACGACGTTCGCCCAGAGCGATGTTGTATTCTGGAGTACCGCGTTCGTCAGCATGACCTTCTACAGTGATACGTACTGATGGATTTGCACGCAGGAATGCTGCGTGTGCATCTAACAGGTTAGCGTAGTCTGAGTTAATGTCATATTTGTCGAAACCGAAGTAAACGATGTTTTGCTGTTTCAGTTGTTCTAATTGCTGACGTGCTAATTCTTCAGCAGTAGGACCTTGTTCAACAACTGGTACATTGTTTGTATCAGCTTGTTCGTCGTTTTTGTTTGAGCTACATGCTGCAACAGCAACGAGTGGTAATGCTAACATCAACCCTTTAAACACTTTGTTTAATTGCATCTCTATTTGTTCCTTTATTTGTTTGCCATACATAATTTTTATGCATCACATAAACGGTGACCAGGCAGGTGCTTTAACCTGACCATCAGTCGCCGGAAGACGCGCTTTGAAACGTCCATCAGTCGATACTAGCTGCAAAATGGTGCCTAAGCCTTGTGTAGAGCTATAAATAACCATTGTGCCGTTAGGCGCGATGCTTGGCGTTTCATCCAGAAACGTATCTGTTAGATATTGTACGGAATTCGTTTCCAGATCCTGCTTAGCGATATGTTGCCTACCGCTTTCAGAACTCACCATAACTAAGAAACTACCATCTGGGCTTACTGCTGGGTTCTGGTTTTGTTTACCTTCCCAAGTAATGCGCTCTGGTGTTCCACCGTTAATATTAACCTTATAAATCTGAGGATTTCCACCTTGATCTGAAGTATAGACCAAAGTTTGTCCATCTGGCATCCAAGTTGGCTCGGTATTATTACTTCTACCATTGGTTACCTGTGTCATATTCCCACTCGCTAAATCCATAACATACAGATTTAAGCTACCGCTCTTAGAAAGAGCAAATGCAAGTTTAGAACCATCAGGTGAAAATGAAGGTGCACCATTATGTCTTGGGAATGATGCAATTTGGCGAATTTCACCTGTTGCTAATGTTTGTACCACTAAAGCAGATTGACCACTTTCAAAGGTCACATATGCAAGTTTAGCACCATCTGGCGACCATGCTGGTGACATTAATGGCTGTGATGAACGATAAACACGATCTTGGTTAAATCCATCATAATCTGAAACGCGCAATTCATAAGGATATGCGCCACCATTTGTCACAACAACATAAGCAATACGTGTACGGAATGCACCACGAATACCAGTCAGTTTTTCAAAAACTTCATCACTAGCAGTATGTGCAGAGTAACGTAACCATTTCGATGGCACTTTAAACTCACTTTGAGATAAAACTGCACCCGGTGAGCCTGCAACATCCACTAACTGATAGCTAACTAAATATTGACCATCCGCTGATGGTTGCACACGTCCCACAACAACAGAATCAATGCCTAATGCAGTCCAAAGTGCAGGCTGGACTTCAGAAGCAGTAACCGGTTGTTGAGGTATACGAGATACATCAATCGGATTGAATTTTCCGCTATTACGTAAATCAGCTGCAATGATGCCAGCAACATCTTCTGGCATTTGACCAGTACCTTCCCATTTAAAAGGAACGACACCGATAGGGCGTGCAGTATTCACCCCTTGTGTAATTTCAATTCGGACCTCAGCGTTAGCCAGAGTGGTTACGCATAATATTAAAAGTCCGAAAATAACATTTAATGCCTGCTTCATCATGTCTCCCTTTTATTATTGCGGTTATTACGCAATAACGCACAGAATAGTAACAAACGCTTTTCAACAACACCATACAACGCATCAATAACATTCTAAAATAGCTATAAATTAGTGTATGTTTTCCTACAATCAGACAGTTTTATGGTTTAAACTCAATTACTGATGATTTTACTTGTTCATAAACATCTTTCGGTGGCTTAGGTAATTTAGCGGTATTCGCTGCTCTTAATGCCACTTGACATAAAGAAGGATCCCCCCCTACAACCTTCGCACTGATTAGCAAGCCATCAGGTGCAATACTGACTTTTAGTTCACAAGTTCGCCCTTTATACAACTCAGGGTCAATAAACTTCTGCTCAATAGCCGTTTTCACTTGTCCAATATAAGTAGCAACACCTGCATTATTAGCACCAGTGCGATTTCCACCGCCTTGCCCCGCTGCTGAAGCACCACTTTGTTTACTACCATCAGCCATTAAGCCATCAAGTAAACTATCTACCGCTTTACTTTGCTGTTGTGCTGCGGCTTTTGCTTTAGCCTCTGCAGCAGCTTTGGCTTTTGCCTCTGCGGCTGCTTTTGCTTTAGCATCTGCTTCAGCTTTCGCTTTTGCATCGGCCTCTGCTTTGGCTTTAGCATCAGCCTCGGCTTTAGCTTTTGCCTCTTCCGCTTTTTGTTTCGCTGCTAACTCAGCTTGTTTTTTTGCTTCGGCTTCAGCTTGTTGTTTAGCATCCGCTTGTTCTTTTAAGATGCGATCACGCTCTGCTTTCGCTTGCGCAGCTGCTTCTTCTGCAACTTTTTGTTCTTCTTTTGCTTTCGCAGCGGCTAATGCAGCTTCACGTTTTTGAGCTTCTGCCGCCTCTTTCGCTTGTAAACGTTCAACTTCTAACGTTTTCAAACGTTCTTGTTCTTTCATTTGCTGCTGACGCAACTCTTCTTCTTGTTGCTCTGCACGCTCTTTACGCACTTGCTCGGCTTTTTGGACGTTAGCTTGTTGCGCTTTCTGCTGATTATACTGTTGTACCACAGCATTAGGATCGACCATAATAGCATCAATAACTTGCCCGTCTTCTCCACCGCCACCACCTAAATCCCATTTCTGAGTTAATGACCCCCAGATAAGCAATGCGATAACGAGTAAATGCAAGGCGGTAGACAAGATAACTGAACCGCTCAATTTACTTCGGATTGGTTTCGTCTTCTTTCCCACGCTATCATCCAAACTTATTTCAACCTAATTACATAGGTTGAGTCATTAAACCTACAGATTTAACACCTGCTTGACGTAACATGTTGAGCGCTTTAATTATCTCATCATAAGGAACATCTTTAGCACCGCCAATAAGAAATACAACTTTCGGATTTTTTTCCAATTGTCGTTTGGCTTCAGCCATAATCTGTTCTTGTGGTAATAATTCTAATACTTCCTGATCAACACGAATGTTGTATTGCCCAACACCTGCAACTTCGACAATCACAGGAGGGTTATCGCTACTTGAAACAGTTTGTGTCTCTGTTGCTTCAGGAAGATCAACCTCAACACTTTGCGAGATAATAGGTGCTGTTGCCATAAAAATAAGTAACAGTACCAATAATACGTCTAGCAAAGGAACAATGTTAATCTCTGATTTTACGCCTCGGCGGCTACTGCGACCCCGTGCCATCAGCTCTCTCCTTCTGCGTTAACTATTTCTTTTCTGCGGAGGCAAAAGCTTGGCGATGTAAAATCGTCAGGAACTCTTCCATAAAGTTATCGTAACTTTGTTCCAGTTTATTTACACGTTGCGTAAACCGGTTATAAGCCATAACTGCGGGGATTGCCGCAAATAAACCGATAGCTGTTGCAATCAGAGCTTCAGCAATGCCGGGTGCGACCATTTGTAATGTTGCTTGTTTAACACTACCTAATGCAATAAATGCGTGCATGATCCCCCAGACTGTACCGAACAGACCAATATATGGGCTGATAGAACCGACAGTACCAAGGAAAGGAATATGATTTTCTAAAGATTCTAATTCACGATTGAAAGAGACACGCATTGCCCTTGATGCACCATTAACAACCGCATCAGGAGCATGAACGCTTGCTTGATGCAAACGTGCAAATTCTTTAAAGCCAGAATGAAAAATCTGCTCTGAGCCAGATAACTCATCACGACGAGCTTGGCTATCTTTATATAAACGTGCCAAATCAGTACCTGACCAGAATTTATCTTCAAAATCTGCAGCTTCACGATCGGCGGCATTCAAAACTTTAGTTCGCTGAATAATAATCGCCCAAGATGCAATAGAAAATCCGATTAAAAGCAACATGATCAACTTGACTAAAAGCCCTGCTTTTAGGAAGAGATCGATAACATTCATGTCAGCCACTACTTAAACTCCGCGATAATGGACTTAGGAAGCGCTACTGGCTTCATTTTTGATGAATCTACGCAGACAACGAGCACTTCTGCGCTACACAATACACAACCATCTTCATTAATAATCTTTTGAGAAAATGTCATTGAAGCACCACGCAATGTGGTAATTTCACTTTCTATTTGCAAAAGATTATCAAGTCGAGCTGGCGCAATATATTCTATTGATAATTTACGTACAACAAATACAACATGATCATACTCCCGTAAATCATGCTGATGAAAACCTTTTTCTCTGAGTAGTTCAGTTCTAGCACGTTCAAAATACTTCAGATAACTGGCATGATAAACAACACCACCGGCATCAGTATCTTCATAATAAACACGAACAGGCCAAAGAAACTGCATATTACCTCCCTTACATTTCCCGAGTTAAGTCCATAAAGAATGTAGTTATAAGTTACCTAACTATACTTAAGAGGTCGCTCTAAGGGAATCGTAGTAACGTAAAGAATAGAAAACGCAGTTTTCAGGCGCCAATCATAAACTCTTCTTTGCAACACGCAATATGCTTTGTGCTCTGAATAGAAAAAATATTTTTATTAAGACAACATAAAAATGCTTGCTAATTAGAAATTCATAGATTGTCTTATTTAGTAGTATTATTTTTAATGACAGAAAAAAACCAGTTTAAAAACTGGTTTTTCATATAAATCAATCAATTATTTGAGATTGGTGTTTCATGAAGATAGTGCCATTGCCAACACTCATCATGAGAATTGCGTCTCAATAACACCACAGATTCACGCATAAGAATTTTCTCATTTTCACTGTGTATTTCTTGATATCTGACAAGCGCCAAACAATCGGACTGGTAAATTATTTTATAATCGCCCGTTTTTATTTTCAGGCCACTTCTTTTTCCTGCATTTTGTCTGAACATCGCGATAACGTCATTATAACTCACTGCTTTTCCACTGATCCCTACCATTGAAAACTCTTGAGATAAAAAATTTTCTATTTTTGTAATGGTATCGACTGATAGGGGATATTGCGTAAAAACCGTTTCAATCTCGTCATGCAAAGATTTAATGCTTTCTATAATTGAGTCAGTATTAAAATTCATCTTGTATTTCCTGTGTAATAATTTTTTTCTTTAGTGTAAATAATAAAGTGAGAGGTAATATGCCTATTAATGCGCATATTAAAAAAGTCATGCTATAAGCTGTTTGTGGTAAACAAAAAAGAGAAAGAATATTAAACAACATAGCAACCATAGTTGCCCCGACACTAAAAACAACTTGTCTATTAATATTCCAAATAACACTTGCTTGAACTAATTTTTGTGCGCCGAAATCATATAACGCCGTAGTTTGTGCGGTGTTAGCACCAATCCCGCCACCCACACCGATAATTAGATAAGCAACAATAAGTAATGTAATATCGCTACTGCTATTTACAAATGTTAATAAAGAAATACCAATACTATGTAATAGCAATGCAATAATAAATAAGCGTTTCATTCCTAATTTATTATACAGCGCACCACTTATTGTCATTGAAATAAAAGCACCTAGTGCATACAACAACATAAAAACACCTGTACCTTGACCGGTAAATTTTAAATATTGTTGTAAATAAAAAATAGCGAGAATATTTACTCCAGTAAAAACACCGGGAATACAGTAATAAATAAAAATAGAGAGTGATAGATTTCTATTTTTTAATAATGCTAAATTAATAACCGGTGATGAATGGCGTCGATAATGGTAATAATAAAGTACAGCAAAAATTATTGAGAATACGGCAATCACTAAAGCAAGTAATGTTGAGTGGTATTCACCATAAGCAGATAACGCGAACAATCCAGATACGATGATCAGACTAATAAGAATGATACCTTTAATATCAGGCATAGCGTTTTCTTTAGGTAAAGGCTCTTTTACCCAGACAAAAGCTAGAAACGCAGTTAACAATGAGAATGGAATATTGCTATAAAAAACCCAACGCCACGAAACAACATCAACAATAAACCCACCTAATGTCGGCGATATTGCAGGTGCAATTAAGGCTATTGCCATAATCAGTGTAGATATTTTACTTCTCTCATGTCCTTGAAAATATTGAAAGGTTAATGCTTGCCCAATTGGGATTAGCAATCCACCACTCACGCCCTGAATGAAACGCCAAAAAATAAGTTCGCTAAAAGAGTGAGAGTATCCCACTAATGCAACGGATAGACTAAACATCAACATTGACGTTACCATCAATGCTGTAATTCCAAAACGTTGGGATAACCAGTGGCTTAATGGAATAATTAACGTTAATCCCAAAATATAACTATTTGAAACCCATGTAACAGAAACGATAGAGATCTGCATATCATCAGCCATTGCAGGTAATGCAATGGCTGACATAAAAATATTAATACAATCTATAAAGAAGCCCAGCAGAAATATAGATGCAATTCGATAGCGGTAAGTCATAAAAATCCTCCGTGCATAGAGTACGGAAGATTGACGAATTTCGTCTATCTGACAAAATAGAATTTATTGTTTAATCAGAGTAAACAATCATGCAAAACCAAATTGATCGAATTCGCTCTTTTATTGCGGTTGTTGATACCGGATCATTTACTCAAGCAGCAAAATATTTACGCCTAAGTAAATCGATGGTAAGTATTCATATCAAAGCATTAGAAACAGAATTGGATGTGTCATTACTCAATCGTAATACACGACGATTCTCACTCACTGAAACAGGTGAAATGCTTTATCAAGATTTCCGCCTCGTGTTAAGTCAGTTAGAACAAACATTGGATAAGGCACGATTAGGACAACAAGAATTACAGGGATCGTTGCGATTAAGTTCGACTGCAGAATTTGGTGAACACTATATTTTGCCGTTACTTAATCAATTTATGCAATTACATCCAAAGCTAAAAGTGCAGTATGCGTTTAATTCTTCTATTGAAGACTTAATAAATCATAAACTTGATCTCGCGATCCGCCTTGGCACATTGAAAGACAGCAATTACCGATCTACAAAGCTGGCTGATTATAAGATAAGTTTGGTTATCTCTCCTGATTTATTGCAGAAGTTCTCAATAAAAGCTATCGACGATTTGAGCGCTATTCCTTATTTAGCAAATAGTAATTTACGTCAAAGTAAACTTTCATCATCTTCAGAATTTAATACCCTACTCTCTCAATTAGCTCAAGATGCTTATTTTGAAACCAATACTATTGCGGCATTAAAAAAAATGGTACTCACGCACTCTGGGATGACTATTTTACCGCATTGGTACATTCAACAAGAATTATTAGAAAAAAAATTAGTCGTACTATTTCCTGATGTTTCCCTGTTAACGCAATCCGTTAATATTATTTTCCCTTATAGCGAATATATTCCAAGAAAAACGCGTCTCTTTATTGATTACTTAAAAGAAAATATCCAGCTATAACGCTAGATGCGAGAGGAAATTTAGAGGGAATATAGAGGAAATAGTTAGGAGATAAAATACCTTATTTCTTTCTCATATACTGAGCAGAAATAAGGTATTTTCTTAGAAGAAAAAGTAACTTAACCCAACAACTAAAATAATAATTGCAGGGATTGGATGTAATAAACATTTTGCGACAACATGTTTAGGGCGAAATGCTAAACCAAAAGTTGCACCAGCACACACAGACCAAATAAGAAGGATCCCTTGCCAAATTGCTAGTGAACTGGTGTTCGCTGCAAATCGGCTAGGGTCCCACATGACACAAAATGCCATTACCAACGCCATGATTAAAACAAGAGCCCTAATAGGGCCCTTGTCTAGTAGTTGGTAGCTTTTATCCAACATTATTCTTCACTTTCTGAAGTTTTTTTCGCTTCAGCGTGCTCGAAAGCCAGTCCTGCGATCACCGCAATACTACAAGCGAAGAGCGTTCCGAGAAGCCATGCAAAATACCACATTCTCTATGCTCCTTAGTACAGAGTATGATTATTGCCTTCGATAAATTTCTTATCGAGGCGACCATGCATTTTCCAGTAACACCAGATGGTGTAAAGGAGAACGATAGGTACGAAGATAATCGCAACAACTGTCATTACCTGAAGAGTAAACAGGCTAGAAGTTGCATCCCACATTGTTAAGCTCACATCTGGGAAAGTGCTCGAAGGCATCACAAATGGGAACATAGTCACACCACAAGTCAGGATAACACAAGCAATTGTCAGTGAAGTGAACAGGAATGCCCAACCACCTTTATTTGCTTTAGTTGCAACAATCGCCAGTAAAGGACATAACAGACCTAATGCAGGCAGAGCCCATAATACTGGATAGTTGTTGTAGTTAATCATCCATGCACCAGCTTCGTGAGAAACTGTTTTTAGTAGTGGAGATGAAGGACCTGCAGTATCAATAGCACTTGTAATAACGAAACCATCAATACCATAAATTAACCACACGCCTGCTAATGCAAAAGCAACGAAAGTGATTAAAGAGGTAATGTAAGTTGTTTTACGAGTACGTTCGTGTAACTCACCCGTAGTACGCATTTGAAGATAGCTTGCACCATGTGCAACAATCATCATTAAGCTAACAACACCTGCTAATAAACCGTATGGGTTTAATAAGCTTAATAGGTTGATAAGCGCGTTAGTTGTACCATTATAAGATACACGTTGCATGCTATCGACTTCTAATGGAACACCTTGTAATAGGTTACCAAAAGCAACACCGATAACTAATGGTGGAACGAAGCTACCAATAAAGATACCCCAATCCCACATACCACGCCATTTTGGTGATTCTAATTTAGAACGGTAGTCAAAACCTACTGGACGGAAGAATAATGCCGCCAGTACGAAGATCATACCGAAATAGAAACCAGAGAATGCCGCAGCATATACCATTGGCCATGCAGCGAATAATGCACCACCTGCTGTGATTAACCAGACTTGGTTACCATCCCAGTGAGGTGCAACAGAGTTAATTAAAATACGACGTTCAGTGTCATCTTTCGCGATAACGCGTAGTAACACACCGACACCCATATCAAAACCATCAGTGACCGCGAAGCCAATCAGTAAGATACCAATCAGTAGCCACCAAACAAACCGCAATACTTCATAATCAAACATAGTGGACTCCTGTGTTACTTACTTTGTGCAGAAGATGCATTCTTCTGTTCAAAGTGATAGCGACCCGTCTTCAGGCTACTCGGCCCAAGGCGACCAAATTTGAACATCAGGAACATTTCAGCAACTAGGAACAGTGTGTACAGACCACAGATAAGACCCATAGATACTAGGATATCAGCCTGTGTCAGTGAAGAAGTTGCTACAGCCGTAGGCAGGATTTCACCAATCGCCCATGGTTGACGTCCATATTCTGCAACAAACCAACCTGCTTCAACTGCGATCCACGGTAATGGGATACTAAACAGAGCAGCACGTAGTAACCATTTATAGTTACCAATACGGTTAGACAGAACTGTCCAGAAGGAAATCGCAACAACCAGTAACATCAGGAAGCCTGCGGCAACCATGATACGGAATGACCAGAACAGTGGTGCGACATTAGGAATAGTGTCTTTTGCAGCAGCTTTGATTTGTTCTTCTGTTGCATCAACAACTTTATCAGTATAACGCTTCAGTAATAAGCCGTAGCCTAAATCTTGTTTAGCGTCATTAAATGCAGCACGAATAGCAGGATCAGTATTACCTGCGCGTAATTCGCTTAATAATTCGTAAGCTTTCATACCGTTACGAATACGAACTTCATGCTGACCCATCAGATCGTTAAGACCTAAAACAGGTGTATCGAAAGAACGCGTTGCAATAATACCCATGACATAAGGGATTTGTAATGCAAACGAGTTTTCCATTTTTTCTTGATTAGGGAATGCGATCAGATTAAATGCAGCTGGAGCTGCTTCTGTATGCCATTCACCTTCAATTGCAGCCAGTTTAGTTTTTTGTACGTCACCCATTTCGTAACCAGATTCATCACCCAGTACGATAACAGATAATACAGCTGCGATACCAAAAGTAGCAGCAACTGCGAAAGAACGTTTTGCAAAACCGATATCACGACCTTTGAGTAGGTAATAAGAGCTGATACCCAGAACAAAGAATGCACCAGTACAGTAACCAGCAGCAACGGTGTGAACAAATTTAACTTGAGCGACAGGGTTTAAAACCAGATCAGCAAAACTCAACATTTCCATTCGCATGGTTTCAAAGTTGAAGTCTGCAGCGACAGGGTTTTGCATCCAACCATTCGCAACAAGGATCCACAGAGCAGAGAAGTTAGAACCGAAAGCAACTAACCAAGTTACCATCAAGTGCTGCTTCTTACCTAAGCGATCCCAGCCAAAGAAGAACAATCCGACGAAAGTTGATTCTAAGAAGAACGCCATCAAACCTTCGATTGCTAAAGGCGCACCGAAGATATCACCGACGTAATGAGAGAAATATGACCAGTTAGTACCAAATTGGAACTCCATGGTCAACCCAGTTGCGACACCCAGAGCAAAGTTAATACCAAATAACTTACCCCAGAACTTTGTCATATCTTTGTAAACTTGTTTACCCGACAGGACATATATCGTTTCCATTATTGCCAGCATAAACGCCATACCCAGCGTTAATGGGACAAACAGGAAGTGATACATTGCTGTTAAGGCAAACTGTAACCGTGACAGTTCGACAATATCAAACATCTTGACTCCTTGCTCCTAGCAGGAAGACACCGACTTGCGGCAACCCGACTTTATTAAATTATAAAGCCTCATAACTACCAGCAATAAATGCCTCTAAAAACAACAACGAATATTAAAGACCAAAAACACAATACCTTACAAATAGTACGCTTATATTTACATATAATAAATATATTTTGCGTGACCCAGATTTGAATTCTGAGCTTAGGTCAACAATACGACTTTTAGGTTTGTAATAGCATATTTGATCGTGTGCCAATTTAAGCATATTCAGAAATTTTTGCCACAATTAATAACTTGACCCACATCAAAAAAACACTTTAATGTTAACTAGTTGCGAATAAATTACCCAATAGTTACCATTGTGTTAATGCAATGTTGTTTTTATTTTTAAGTGTAATTTACCTCCTTATATTTTCCATAATAAAATTAACTTTTTATTTTCATAAAAGACTTAAAAATAAACACTTTTAATTGTGTTTTATTAATTTTAATATCAATTTCATTTTTTTGCAGGTAAATAATAAATATTTTAAAAAAATAATCTATTAATTAATAAGTTGAAATTTACAAAAATGTAAATATAAAAAAATCACTCTATTATTTTATCTAATCAAGATATATAAAAAGTCCAATATGGATTATCAATTTTTAATATTATTTATTTTTTAGTTTCTCTTTTATTCTAGATAAATTAAGTGCAATAAATCTGTATCTAACAAATAGAACGTAAAATCGCCATTAATGCAATAAAAAATAACTTTTAAAATCAAATAGATAGAAAACAAAAACAAGTCATTTATTGAAAAATTGCAAGAAAAAATAAAAAAAGCTTTCATTGTGTTTTCGTATTCAAACAAAGTGATTTTCAAGATACTAACCAACTTCTTATTATCAATTCTTATAGTAATAAGGAGATCATAATTCCCCTTTAATCGTCATTTTGATGTTCTAACATAATGAAAAGATATTTTTTGCTATTAAAGACCTTATCTCCCCTACTCCTTACTCATTCATTAACATGTTTAAAAGCCCATTTCCTTAGTGAAAATCAGTGTTACAGCGTGATCCTAGTACAGGTTTAAAGCTAATTATTACTATATTGATAGAAGTACCTATATTGCGAACAGCATAAAATAGAGGTTCATTTTTTCTGCTAATATTCTTTTTTACTAAAACATGCATTTAAAATATTATTTTTAACAATCCTGGGTATCTATTCATTGCTTATATCATTACTTTTAGGCACCACAAGAAAGTTAATAAATAGAGAAATAATATTTCGCACACACAGATCAACTTTAAAAAAACAATATAAAACAGTTTGTTAGAATAAATTTAGGTGGGGTATTGATGTGTTAATTACAATATTAGCTATTGATATAGCTTTTTAAATGAAACTAAAAATAAAAAATGCCAGCTCTTTTTTTAGAAACTGGCATTCGAGATAGTATCAATCTGAAATTATTAACAGAATTGTTACTTATTTGATCAGTGATTTAATCGCTTCACCGATATCGGCTAAGCTACGAACTGTTTTAACACCTGCAGCTTCAAGGGCAGCGAATTTCTCATCCGCAGTGCCTTTACCACCAGCAATAATTGCACCCGCATGTCCCATACGTTTGCCTTTAGGCGCTGTTACACCTGCGATATAACCGACTACAGGCTTAGTGACGTGATCTTTGATATAAGCAGCCGCTTCTTCTTCCGCTGTACCACCAATTTCGCCGATCATCACAATCGCTTCTGTTTGTGGATCTTCTTGGAATAGCTTAAGAATATCAATAAAGTTAGAACCCGGAATTGGGTCTCCACCAATACCAACACAGGTTGATTGACCTAAACCAACATCCGTTGTTTGCTTAACAGCTTCATAAGTTAATGTACCTGAACGAGATACAATACCAACTTTACCTGGTAAGTGAATATGACCTGGCATAATGCCAATCTTACATTCACCCGGAGTGATAACACCCGGACAGTTAGGGCCAATCATACGTACGCCAGCTTCATCTAATTTAACTTTAACAGTCAGCATATCCAGTGTAGGAATACCTTCTGTAATAGTAATAATTAGTTTGATACCTGCATCAATCGCTTCTAAGATTGAATCTTTACAAAATGGTGCGGGTACATAGATAACTGTCGCAGTCGCACCTGTTGCTTCAACTGCTTCACGAACTGTATTGAATACAGGTAAACCTAAGTGCGTAGTACCGCCTTTACCCGGCGTAACACCACCGACCATTTGCGTACCATAAGCAATAGCTTGTTCAGAGTGGAATGTTCCTTGGCTACCAGTGAAGCCTTGGCAAATTACTTTGGTATTCTTATCAATTAAAATAGACATTATTTTGCCTCCGCTGCTGCAACAACTTGTTTCGCGGCATCCGTTAAGCTTTTAGCAGCGATAATATTTAATCCACTATCTGCTAATTTTTTGGTGCCTAACTCTGCATTGTTTCCTTCAAGACGAACAACCACAGGAACATTAACGCCAACTTCTTCAACTGCGCCAATAATACCATCTGCGATTAAGTCACAACGAACAATACCGCCGAAAATGTTGACTAATACAGCGCTGACATTTTCATCTGACAAAATAATCTTAAATGCTTCAGTTACGCGCTCTTTTGTTGCACCACCACCTACATCGAGGAAGTTTGCAGGCTCGCCACCGTGAAGTTTAACGATATCCATTGTACCCATCGCTAAACCAGCACCATTAACCATACAACCAATATTGCCATCTAATGCAACGTAGTTCAGTTCCCATTGTGCCGCTTGTGCTTCACGAGGATCTTCTTGTGAAGGATCGTGCATTTCACGCATTTCTGGCTGACGATATAACGCGTTGCTATCTACGCCTAATTTGCCATCAAGACAAATCAAATCGTCTTCTTTAGTAATAACCAGTGGGTTAATTTCGATTAAAGCGAGATCACGCTCTAAGAAAATAGAGGCTAATCCCATAAAGATTTTAGCAAATTGACTAACTTGCTTGCCTTTTAAACCCAATTTAAATGCTAATTCTCTTCCCTGATAAGGCATTGGGCCAGTCAGTGGATCAATAATTGCGCGATGAATAAGCTCAGGTGTTTCTTCAGCCACTTTCTCAATTTCAACGCCGCCTTCTGTTGATGCCATAAAGACAATGCGACGGGTGCCACGGTCAACAACTGCACCAAGATAAAGCTCTTTAGCGATATCGGTGGCTGCTTCAACCAAAATCTGTGTAACAGGCTGACCGTTAGCGTCTGTTTGATAAGTGACTAAACGTTTGCCTAACCATTGTTCAGCAAATGCGCGGATCTCTTCTTTAGATTTAACGACTTTTACGCCGCCCGCTTTACCACGTCCACCCGCGTGAACCTGACATTTCACGACCCAAGGGCCTTGACCGATTTTTGATGCAGCTTCTTCTGCCTCGCGCGGTGTGGAGCAGGCGAAACCAGCAGGTGCTGGTAATCCATACCGTGTGAAAAGCTGTTTTGCCTGATACTCGTGTAAATTCATGATGTTCTATCCATAATCTTGTTGAAAGTCGGGCTTTCTTATTTTTTTGACTATAAGCCAGAAGGATCTGGCTTCACGAACACACTGTACTTCTTTGATGCTTGTGTCTGTTGCTAAGTAGGCAGGAGGAGCATCTCCTGCCTAAAAGCGATATTTATTACCTATACATCCAGTAATAAACGAGCTGGATCTTCTAGCATCTCTTTAACGGTTACTAAGAAACCGACAGACTCACGACCATCAATTAAACGGTGGTCATAAGACAGAGCCAGATACATCATTGGTAGAATAACAACCTGACCGTCTACTGCCATTGGGCGATCTTTAATTGCATGCATCCCTAAAATGGCACTTTGTGGTGGGTTGATAATCGGAGTTGACATTAATGAACCGAAAACACCGCCATTTGTGATAGTGAAGTTACCACCTGTTAAGTCTTCAACAGTTAACTTACCGTCACGACCTTTTACAGCTAACGCTTTGATGTTCTTCTCAATATCCGCCATGCTCATAGCATCTGCATCACGTAATACTGGCGTTACCAGACCACGAGGTGTTGATACTGCAATACTGATATCAAAGTAGTTGTGATAAACCACATCAGTGCCATCAATAGAAGCATTCACTTCTGGATAGCGCTTCAGTGCTTCAACAACAGCTTTAATGTAGAAAGACATAAAGCCTAAACGTACACCGTGGCGTTTTTCGAATGCTTCACCATACTGAGCACGTAAATCTTTGATTGGCTGCATGTTGATTTCGTTAAACGTTGTCAACATTGCAGTGGTGTTTTTCGCTTCTAGTAAGCGCTCTGCTACACGTTTACGTAAACGTGTCATTGGTACACGTTTTTCGCTACGGTGAGATAACAGTGCTTGAGGAACTTCTGCTACTGGTTGTGTAGTTGATTTATTCGCAACATGACCTTCGATATCTTGGCGAGTTAAACGTCCGCCTACACCACTGCCTTTCACATCCGCAGGGTTAATATCGTGTTCAGCCACTAAGCGACGCGCAGTTGGACTTAATGCATCGTTATTGCCTTTTTCAGCAATATCAGCACTTTGACGCTGTGCTGGAGTGCTATCTTGAGCTGGTTTCACATCAGCAGGAATGCCTGTGCTATCACCTAAACGAATGCGACCTAGTAATTGGCGTGAACCAACAGTAGCGCCTTCTTCTTCAAGAATACTCTCTAAAACACCTGCTTCACTTGCAGGTACTTCTAAAACAACTTTATCTGTTTCGATTTCAACCAGCACTTCATCGCGTTGAATGCTATCACCAGGTTTTTTATGCCAAGTTGCGACCGATGCGTCAGCAACTGATTCAGGGAGATCCGGTACTAGAATATCTACACTACTCATTTTCTATCCTTATTTATTCAACTTTCAGTGCGTCTTCAACCAGAGCTTTTTGTTGCTCCTGATGAACAGAGGTATAACCAACTGCTGGAGAGGCTGATGCAGGGCGTCCTGCATAACGTAATGTTGCGCCTGCTGGAATAGCATCACGGAAGTTATGCTGACTACAGTACCAAGCACCTTGATTCAGAGGCTCTTCTTGGCACCAAATAAACTCTTTTACATGAGCATAAGGTGCGAGAATTTGCGCCATATCTTCGTGTGGGAATGGATACAGTTGTTCAATACGAATAATAGCAACGTTATTTTGCTCATTAGCACGACGCTGTTCTAATAAATCGTAGTAAACCTTACCTGAACACATCACAACACGTTTCACATCAGCAGGTTTTAAATCATCCATTTCACCAATGACAGGTAAGAATTTACCATTTGCTAATTCATCCAATTCAGAAACCGCTAATGGATGACGTAACAGTGATTTTGGTGACATTACGATAAGTGGGCGACGCATACCACGTAACGCTTGACGGCGTAACATATGGTAAACCTGAGCCGGAGTTGATGGCACACAAACCTGCATATTTTGTTCTGCACACAGTTGCAGATAACGTTCTAAGCGTGCAGAGGAGTGCTCTGGGCCTTGGCCTTCATAGCCGTGCGGTAACAGCATGACTAACCCACACATACGACCCCATTTTTGCTCACCAGAGCTAATAAATTGGTCGATAACTACTTGGGCAACGTTTGCGAAGTCACCAAATTGTGCTTCCCAAATTGTTAAACCGCGAGGTTCTGTTGTGGCATAACCATATTCAAACGCAAGTACAGCTTCCTCTGTTAATACAGAGTCCCAGACATTAAATTGTCCTTGAGCATTATGAACATTGGCTAATGGTACATAAACAGAACCATTTGTTTGGTTATGAATAACCGCATGACGATGGAAGAATGTACCTCGTCCCGCATCTTCGCCAGAAAGACGAATGGTGATACCTTGGTCAACTAAAGTCGCATACGCTAATGTTTCTGCGGCACCCCAATCGAGTAGTTTCTCACCTTCAGCCATAACAGCACGGTCAGCATAAATTTTCTCAACACGAGATTGCATCACGATTTCTGAAGGAACGGTACTCACTCGACGCGCTAAATCTTGTAAACGCGCTTTTTCTACTTTATGTGGGTATTCTTCATTCCATTCATGATTCAAATACGGTTCCCATGTGTAAGAATGCAGACCCATTGGACGGTACTCTTCAACAACACAGTCACCACGATCCAGCGCATCACGATAAAGATTAACCAGTTCAGTCACATCATTGGCATCAAGCAGTGATTGAGCAACCAGTTTATCCGCATAAATTTTACGTGGTGTTGGATGTTTTTTGATTTTTTGATACATCAGAGGCTGAGTTGCATTTGGTTCATCCGCTTCGTTATGACCATGACGACGGTAACAAACGAGATCAATCATAACATCGCGTTTAAAGGTATTACGGAAATCCAATGCTAAGCGAGTCACAAAAGCTACCGCTTCAGGATCATCTGCATTAACGTGGAAAATTGGAGCCTGAACCATTTTCACAATATCAGTACAATATTGTGTTGAACGGGCATCTTTTGGATTTGAAGTCGTAAAACCAACTTGGTTATTGATAACAATACGAACTGTACCACCTACTTCATAACCGCGCGCTTGAGACATGTTCAAGGTTTCTTGTACAACACCTTGACCTGTTACTGCCGCATCACCATGAATAGTGATAGGAAGAACCATATTGCTACGCGCTTCATCTAAGCGATCACGACGAGCACGCACAGAACCAATTACAACTGGGCTAACAATCTCTAGGTGAGATGGGTTAAAGGCTAATGCGAGGTGGACTTGAGCCCCTTCAGTCGCAAAGTCAGATGAGAAACCTTGGTGATATTTAACGTCACCGGTTCCCAAATGTTCTTTATGAATACCCGCAAATTCATCAAATAAATCAGCTGGTTTTTTACCTAGGATATTAACCAGAACGTTTAAACGTCCGCGGTGCGCCATACCAAGAACCACTTCACGAGTGTCTTGTTTACCTGCATGGCGAATTAAATCTTTTAACATCGGAACTAATGCATCACCACCTTCTAAAGAGAAGCGTTTTGCACCCGGGAATTTTGCACCTAAATAGCGCTCTAAACCTTCAGCTGCCGTTAGCTCTGTCAGGAAGCGTAACTTTTCTTCTTTAGTGAATTGATCTGCAACATTTACTGATTCTAAACGTTGTTGTAGCCAACGTTTTTCTTCAGTATTAGTGATATGCATATATTCAGCACCAATTGAACCACAGTAAATGCGCTTCAGTGCTTCATATAAATCACCTAATTTCATCGTTTCTTTGCCGATAGCAAAAGAACCGACGTTGAAGGTTTCTTCAAAGTCTTCTTTAGTTAGATTATGGAAAGCAGGATCTAAATCTGGAACAGATTCTTGTTTCCATAAACCAAGCGGGTCGAGATTAGCGTTTTGGTGACCACGAAAACGGAAGGCATTTATGAGCTGCAAAACTTTAACTTGTTTTGAGTCCATTGCCGGATCGCTTACCGAGGTATGATATCGAGTGGATTCTTTTGCGAGGCGTCTGAAGTAGTCGCGGGTTTGAGAATGCGACTGTTCTATGCCTTGACTTGCGGGCAGTTGTTGAAAAATCTCTCTCCAACTTTCGTCAACAGAGTTTGGGTCAGTTAGGTAATCTTCATAGATATCTTCTATGTAAGACTGATTCTCTCCTGCTAGAAAAGTTGATTCTAGCCAGTCCTTCATTGCGCCGTTCTGCATTATGATCCCTTAAGCTATACAGCTTTAGTTCGCCGTGGATAACTAATACCGTGATTAAACGGTGTCGATTGCAAGGTTCTCTTATGACCCGCTATCTCGCAGGTTCTTTAAATATGGAGCTTTAGCTCTCAAGGAACCTTTAAGCACTGTCTTACAGTGTTTAAAGGTGCCTTACTATTTTTACCGCAAACGTCTAACTTAGTTTTTCCATTAACCGCCCTAACTATTTTAGGGCGGTTATTATTTTATGCACTACGTTTTAACAACATTGACTTAATATGACCAATCGCTTTTGTTGGATTGAGTCCTTTAGGACATACGCTGACACAGTTCATGATGCCGTGACAACGGAACACACTGAACGCATCGTTAAGATCATCAAGACGAGATTCAGTTTCTGTATCGCGACTATCAATCAAGAAACGATAAGCCGCTAGCAATCCAGCAGGCCCGATAAACTTATCTGGATTCCACCAGAATGATGGGCAAGAGGTTGAACAACAAGCACAAAGGATACAATCGTAAAGCCCATCAAGCTTTTCACGCTGTTCTGGTGACTGTAAGTTCTCACGAGCAGGAGGATTTTTGCCATTATTAATTAAATACGGACGAATTTTCTCATACTGTGTATAGAACTGAGTCATATCCACTATTAAATCACGAATTACTGGTAAACCGGGTAACGGTCTGATCACAATTTTCTTACTTCCTTTCTGTAAAGATGAAATAGGTGTGATACAAGCCAAACCATTTTTACCATTCATGTTCACGCCATCAGAGCCGCAAACACCTTCACGACAAGAACGACGGAACGATAAGGTAGGATCTTTTTCCTTTAGCTGAATTAATGCATCCAACAGCATCATGTCACGCCCTTCAGGAACTTCGAGGGTGTAATCTTGCATATGCGGCGCATTATCAACGTCGGGATTGTAACGATAAATCGAAAATTCAAGTTTCATATTTAAGTCTCCGCAACTTCAATAACACCGCTAATTAATATGTACGCACTTTTGGTGGGAAGGCTTCACGCAGTTTTGGCTGCATATTGACTTCACGTCGTGTCATTGTTTCGGTTTGCGGTTGATATAATGTATGACATAACCAGTTCGCATCATCACGCTCTGGGAAATCGAAACGGCTATGAGCTCCACGACTTTCTGTACGGAAGTTTGCAGACACCGCAGTGGCATAAGCAGTTTCCATCAGGTTGTCTAATTCTAAGCACTCAATACGCTGTGTATTAAACTCACTTGAATTATCATCCAGTCGTGCATTTTGTAAGCGCTCACGAATAACTTTCAGTTCTTCTAAGCCTTTAGCCATTGCATCACCTTCACGGAATACCGAGAAGTTATGTTGCATACAAGATTGCAGTGCTTTACGGATCTCAACTGGATCTTCACCAGAACGGTTGTTTTCCCAGCGATTTAAGCGCGTTAATGCCGCTTCAACATCAGAATCGCTCGCATCACGCATAGTACCTTGTTCCATTAATGACTCTTTTAAGTGAACCCCTGCTGAACGACCAAATACCACGAGGTCTAACAGTGAGTTACCACCTAAGCGGTTTGCACCATGAACAGATACACAAGCAATTTCACCGACTGCGAACAATCCAGGAATAACAACGTCCTCGCCTTTCTCGTTCACACGAATAGCTTGACCCGTTACTTTTGTTGGAATACCACCCATCATATAGTGACATGTAGGTATAACAGGGATTGGCTCTTTAACTGGGTCAACGTGTGCGAAAGTACGAGAAAGATCAAGAATACCCGGTAAACGAGACTCAAGAACTTCTTTACCCAGATGGTCGAGTTTCAATTTCGCATGAGGACCCCAAGGGCCATCACAACCACGACCTTCACGAATTTCAATCATGATTGAACGTGCAACCACATCACGACCAGCAAGGTCTTTGGCGTTTGGTGCATAACGTTCCATAAAGCGTTCACCGTCTTTATTCAACAGATATCCGCCTTCACCACGACAACCTTCAGTCACTAACACACCTGCACCCGCAATACCAGTTGGGTGGAATTGCCACATTTCCATATCTTGCAGAGGAACACCTGCGCGAACCGCCATGCCTACACCATCACCGGTGTTGATATGCGCATTTGTAGTTGACTGGTAAATACGCCCCGCACCGCCAGTCGCTAAAATCGTGGCGTTTGCTTTGAAATAAACGACTTCACCCGTTTCGATGCAGATTGCAGTACAACCGACAATATCGCCATCTTGGTTTTTCACTAAATCCAGTGAATACCACTCTGAAAAGATGGTTGTGTGATTTTTTAAATTTTGCTGATAAAGGGTATGTAACAATGCATGCCCAGTACGGTCAGCGGCAGCAGCTGTACGTGCAGCTTGTTCACCACCAAAGTTTTTTGACTGACCACCAAATGGACGTTGATAAATACGGCCATCATCTAGACGAGAAAATGGGAGTCCCATATGTTCCAGCTCTAAAATTGCTTCAGGGCCGGTTTTACACATATATTCGATAGCGTCTTGGTCACCAATATAGTCGGAACCTTTTACCGTATCGTACATGTGCCATTCCCAGTTATCCTCATGGGTATTACCGAGTGCAACAGTGATACCACCTTGAGCGGAAACAGTATGAGAACGAGTAGGAAAAACTTTAGAAATCAGTGCACAAGACAGACCCATTTGAGAAATCTGTAAAGCGGCACGCATACCTGCGCCACCCGCACCAATAACAACAGCATCAAACTCTCTTACTGGCAGATTCATTACACACCCCACACCACAATTGTTCCATAAATAAGATAAACCAACAGCGCAACAACAATAATCAGTTGTAAAGTCAGACGTAATGCCAGCGGTTTAATATAGTCCGTTAACACTTGCCACATTCCGATCCACGCGTGAATAAGAATAGAAAGCAGAGTCAAGATGGTGAACACTTTGGTTAAGGATGAGCTAAAGAATCCGCGCCATACCTCATAGGTTATTTCTGTTGTAGCAATAAATCCCACAAGATAAAGAACGTATAAAACGATAATAATGGCTGAGGCACGAAGGAATAACCAATCCTGTATGCCAGTACGGCCTAAAGTAGAAGAATTACTTACCATACTAATACCCCCGCCAATATTGATAAAATTACTGTAATAACCATTGATGCTGCCGCTGAATTGCGACCTACAATCAAGGTTTCATCAATAAAGCCGAAGTCCATTAACATATGACGAATACCACCACAAATGTGATACGCCAATGCTGTTAGGATGCCCCACAAAATAAATTTCGCGAAGAAGCCAGTCATAATTTCAGCAGCTTGCTGAAATCCTTCAGGAGAGGAGAGAGAGGTGCCAAGTAACCACAGTAAGATGCCAACTGCGACTAACATGATAACCCCAGAGACACGATGCAAGATCGATGCGATAGCAGGGAGTGGAAACTGTATCGTCTGTAAATCCAGATTGACAGGTCTTTGTTTTTTCACAATTTATGCCCACACAGCTTTTATAATTTTTCCTTCCTCCGGACCTGGATGGAAATCAAACAGCGAATGGGGTACAAAGGCACATTTTAAGTAAAATGTTAAATCCGTCTATTTTACAAAAAGTGTGGATTCGTTACGCTGGTTCTCCATACAACAACGGTTCCGGAGACCTGCGCGCAGTATAAGTGCTTCACAAACTTATTACAATTACCACACAACTTGTGTGCCCGACATTTGCCTCGAACAGTGAGAGGGATCACTATTTAATACATCCGATGCAAAAATGATTATCATTTTTGACACATACACAACATTTTTCTTACATTTACTGCATTATTTTAATGTTTATGTTTTTTTTGTGCGCAAACACGCTTCCAGAAACCTCAAACTTATGTAAAAGTGATAGCAGTACTAATTCTAAGTGCATTGCATAAAAAAGCACCTAAAAAACATAACATCAAAAGCTCCTTAACATAAGTGACACACTATAGACCTAGACATTACGGGCATTAAATAAAACTCGGCTGGGTACCTTACATCAACTATAGTTTCACTATCGAAGTGCATCTTTATGAAGATACCCTCGACTTTGTTAGGAGACATATAAGCGCTAAGGAGATTATAAATGGCTGATAACAAAGCTAAGCTAACGATTGCTGAAACATCTGTAGACTTGGACGTTCTATCCCCTACACTCGGTTCCAAAGTTATTGATATTCGTACTCTCGGCTCCAAAGGTTATTACACCTATGATCCCGGCTTTACCTCAACCGCCTCTTGTGAGTCAAAAATCACTTTTATTGATGGTGATAACGGTATCTTACTTCACCGTGGTTTCCCTATCGGACAATTAGCGACTGAATCAACATACTTGGAAGTCTGTTATATCCTTCTGTACGGTGAAGCACCAACACAGGAGCAATACGATAAATTTAAAACCACTGTAACTCGTCACACCATGATCCATGAACAAATTACCCGACTGTTCAATGGTTTCCGTCGTGACTCACACCCAATGGCAGTACTGTGTGGTGTTACAGGGGCTTTAGCTGCGTTCTATCACGATGCATTGGATGTTAGTAATCCAGTTCACCGCGATATAACGGCTTATCGCCTACTATCAAAAATGCCAACAGTGGCAGCGATGTGTTACAAATACTCGATTGGTCAACCTTTCGTTTATCCAAGAAATGACCTTTCCTATGCAGGTAACTTCTTGCATATGATGTTTGCAACACCATGCGAAGAGTATGTCGTTAACCCAGTACTTGAACGCGCAATGGATAGAATTTTCATCCTTCACGCCGATCACGAACAAAATGCGTCAACCTCAACTGTACGTACTGCGGGTTCTTCTGGTGCAAACCCATTTGCATGTATTGCAGCGGGTATCGCGTCACTTTGGGGACCAGCGCACGGTGGTGCTAACGAAGCTTGTCTACGTATGTTGGAAGAAATTAAAACGGTTGAACACATTCCTGAATTTATTAAACGTGCAAAAGATAAAAATGATTCCTTCCGTTTAATGGGCTTTGGTCACCGTGTTTACAAAAACTACGATCCTCGTGCAACAGTAATGCGTGAAACCTGTCATGAAGTGTTAAAAGAATTAAACCTCAACGACAGCTTACTTGAAGTGGCAATGGAATTAGAACGTATTGCCTTAAACGACCCGTATTTTATTGAGAAAAAACTGTACCCTAACGTTGACTTCTACTCTGGTATTATCCTTAAAGCGTTAGGTATTCCATCCAATATGTTTACTGTTATTTTTGCTATTGCACGTACAATTGGCTGGATTGCTCACTGGAATGAAATGCACGAAGATGGTCTGAAAATTGCGCGTCCTCGTCAGCTTTATACTGGTTATGATGAGCGCAATTTCAAAAGTGAAATTAAAAAGAAATAATTGAATTTTATTAATTATTTATCTTAATAAGCCCCGCTTAAATCGGGGCTTTATATTTTAAAGTTATCGATAAAATTCAATCAACTTTTCAAATATTCTTGCGGTGTTTGCCCTGTCATTTTTTTAAAAAAGGTAATAAAGGCACTATCACTGGCAAATCCTAATACCTGGCTAATATCAATATAGCGATGATGGGTAGCTAATAATTCAATGGCTTTCATTAATCGCCACTGTTGACGCCATTGCTGATAACTTAAGCCTGTTTCTTTATAAAATAAACGCGTGATCGTTTTTTCACTCGCTCCCACATATTTCGCCATTTCTTGTAACGGTGGAGGCAAATCATCAAATGATAAACGCTTTAATCGCCTATCTTTCGGCATAAATAAATGATTGGGTTGTCGCTGAGCCTGCGTGATTTCATCAAAGAAAACAGCTAATAGATTCGCATAACGCCCTTCTTCCCATTGTGTATCAAAATCAGCCACTGAAATACGCTCAAGAATTTCTCGCAAAAGAGGAGAAAGCGTAAATATCTCACTCTCACTTGGAAATTTATCATGATATTTATCGGAAATATAAACAGAGCGATATCCCACAGATGCATACATTTCGACTCGATGTTCCAATTTTGCGGGGATCCACGCAATTCTCATAGGGGGTAAAACAGAGACCCGAGAGGCTATAGTAATTCGCATACATCCTGACTGCGTAAATAATAATTGCCCTCTATCATGAGAATGAAATCCTGAATCGTGCTTTCCCATTTCTGCTGCAATACCCACAACTGATGCAAGATGCTCTTCTGGCACAAAGTGGTCGTATTGATTAAGCCAAGCCATCACTTGTCCTATTTGAAAAATAATATGTCTTTATGTTTATAACAAGACATTCATTATCTCTGTATTCTGCTCATCAAGATTTAAGGATGTAGGATAAAAAGATGAACAAAAAACTCTCTTTATGGTTAGCAATTGCGTTAATGATGTTTCCACAAATTGCAGAAACCATTTATAGCCCAGCACTTACTGATATTGCAAACGGCTTTCATGTCAGTGCAAACGAGGCTGGGCAAACACTTTCGCTCTATTTCTTTGCGTTTGCATTGGGGGTCATTATATGGGGTCGGTTATGTGATGTCATTGGTCGTCGTCCGACAATGTTAGCTGGATTGTTTATTTACGCTATTGCTTGTCTTGGTGTTTTCATGACACAAGATTTTTCAATATTACTTGGATTGCGTATGCTTTCCGCTTTTGGTGCTGCGGTAGGATCAGTAGGTACACAAACCATTATGCGTGATGTCTATAGTGGTGATGAGTTAGCAAAAGTATTCTCAGTGATGGGAGCCGCTATCGCATTAAGCCCAGCAATAGGTATGTTAAGTGGTTCATTGTTAGTCAGCTATACAGGTTATCAAGGAGTATTTAGTGGCCTAGCTCTCTTGGCTGTGATTTTACTGTTATGGAGTGCTTTTGCTTTACCTGAAAGCCGCCCTGAAACAATAAAAACAGCACCGTTAGGAGAAACTGCAATAAAAATGCTTAAGGATAAGCAAATTGCTAAAACTGTATTATTAATTGCCTTTTTTAATATCAGCCTTTTTGCTTATTATCAATTAGCTCCTTTTATGTTTGATAAACAAGGATATAGCGCAAGCACCTTTGGATATAGTGGCATTGTGTTAGCAATAGGTGTCGGTATTGGCTCTTATATTAATAAAGCATTATTAAATCATCATTGGTCATGTGGAAAATTAGTTTTACTTGCCAGCTTTATTGCATTAGTTAGTGCTGCGGGTGTTTATTTTTTACGTGACCACATTAGCTTTATTATCCCAATGATGACGAGTGTTATTGCTTATGGCATTGCTATTCCAAATATCTTAGCCACAGCATTAGCACGGTATAAAGATCGTTTAGGTACTGCGGGAGCATTATTAGGCTTATTCTACTATTTGTTAATTGGTGGCGGGCTTGCACTTGCTGGATGGGGACAAAGTTTAGCAATCACTTTACTAATTTGTAGTCTAGGTTCATTGCTACTCTCTTTTTCTCGTCAAACGACAAAATAATAAATCTAAAAGAGCTCCTTATGTTTAATGTGGGCTCTTTTTTTTGCTCTTTTTGCTGTTAATTTTTCAATCAATTTAGCTAAGGGTTAATACCTATTTTCTTAAACAGACAATTCTTAAATTTTTCAAATACCACAAAAAACGCCTTTATTATCACTTCTTCATTTTCAGCACTTTTTCCTAATATAGCGTTTTATATATTGCAGAATTGAATATTAATAAAGCTAGGTTAGCTTTTTTAGCGTTTATATCTATAAATTTAACAAATGATATATCTTACCTTCGTTTCCAACAGTGATAATCAAATTGTTCGTTTCGCTATTTCATGGTAAAAAAAACTGTTTATCCATACATAGCTTAAGGAACTGGCGTGATAAAAAAAATCTTAGACATTTTCCCTATTTTTGGGAAAAAAGACGTCGATATTACTGAGAAATATCTCCAAGAATCTCTTGTACTGCTTGCTATATTTGATGAAGAGTTACCTAAACGTACATTAAATTATATACTTACAGGTAAAAACCCTGAAATTCTTTTTGAATTAAATAAACTGGATGCAGCAAAAGCAGCCGTTTATTTTCATCGCGCAGGAACATTAGAATGGTGGTATGCCAGTAATGTTGATACAGGAAAATATAGTAAAGTTATCACCCAAGGTCTGAATGCCCGTCATAAGCTTTACTCTAAAATTGGCGAAAGCTTTTCTTTAGAACAAGTCGCTCGTTATGCAAAAGTCATTGCAGCTGCATGCCAAGATATCAATATCAAAGTGACAACAACTGAAGTGCCAACTTGGGTTATTTACCTGTTAGTTGATGCGTTTTACACCACTTATGATAATGCACGTAATCTTAATTTAGAACATCGTAAACATTGGAGTATGGAATTTATCGCTAATATGGTCGAAGCAGAGGCCAATATTCCAGGCGAAAATGCATTATTCGCAGTATTCGATAGAAAAGATATCTCTGAATATTATGCTTCTAATCTTAAGCGTATTTATGAACTTCATGATTTAAAAGATTATCTACTTTCACATCAAGAATTTATTAGAACGGAATTAGTTGAAAAACTGTCAGCAAATGGTTTAGTTGAGCTAATTAACTATCTAAACAAAAATACGATATTACGCGATACTTTTGCAGATATTATTGTTTTACTTGCCACCAGCAGTTTAAAAACAGTGAAAAAAGCCGCAGAACCTATTTTGAATACCTTACCGGCTGAAATTGTAAAAGAAAATTTAACCCATGTTTTAATGAACGGTACACCAAAACAACGTACACAAGCGGCTGATTTATTTGCTCGCCAAGGTGAAAACCGTGATGTACTTGAAGAAGCGTTAAAACATGAAACCTCAAAAGCGGTCATCAAGAGCATTGAAAGTGCTCTACAACGTTTTAGCGTTGCTGATAACGCAAACACCGTTGATGCCATCGAAGCACCTGATTTTACACCATTAGAAGATACACCATTACCCGATAGTGCCCGTGATATTATGGTCAATAACTTCAATGAGATGTTAGCTAAAGCGAAAGAAAATGCTGAACGCGAAATTGAAGAAAATAAAACATCGAAGCACTCTTATAATTGGGCACAGCGTCATTATAAAGATTTATCTAAGATTAATGAAAAACAATGTCGTGCATTAGTTGATAAGCTCAACAGTGGGCAAGGCACTATTCAGTCGAATGAAATCCAAATTATTAAACACAAAAATCGTATTCCTAATTTGCCAGAATACACATTCTTCCATGCTGTACGTGTGATAACCAACAACCGCCAACATGCCGATCACTTCTCCTCTCACTACTTTAATGGTGATATTCCAGAGCGTTTATTTAGTGATATTGAATTACGACAAGTTGAAAATGTATTAGAAAGATGTAGCTTCAAACGCGCAGCCCGTGTCACAGCAGCACTATGCTTAGAATCTTATCAAGATGGCTTACGCCGTTTTCGTAAACCGGAACAAGTTTGGCCTTTCTTTTCTCAACATACTGATTATATCGCAGAAGCACTAAACTTAATGCCAAACCAAAGCGAACATCGCTATCGCCAATTTGAGATTTCACAAGGAATTGAAGTATTAGGACGTTTCCCAACAATTCCTGCACAATTTGTTCCGCGCATCATGGAATTGGCATTAGGTGAAAATAAAACGCACCGCGTTTCCGCACAAAAATTATTAGAAACACTGCCTAATATTCATTTAAGTGCACAAGAAGGATTAACCTCAAGTAAACAAGAGATCCGTGTTACAGCCATTGAATGGTTAGCTCGCTTAAATAATCCGGACTCCTTACCTGCGCTTAATGCCTTATTGAAAAAAGAGAAACGCGAAGTAGTACGAGCCTCTTTACTCACTGCATTAGAGCAGTTAGGCGAAGATATTTCGATCTACTTATCGCCAAAAACGTTATTAGCAGAAGCTGAAAAAGGCCTTAAAGCCAAAGCACCAGCGAGCCTTGCTTGGTTTAATTTTGAGACAATCCCTGCATTAACATGGGAAAACAAGAAAGCGGTTGATCCAGCGATTATTCGTTGGTGGATTATTCTGGCAGTAAAACTAAAAATGCCTGGAGGCAACGCGCTATTACAACGTTATATCGGCCTACTTTCTACAGATAGCCAACATAAACTTTCAAGCTTTATTCTGCATACCTTTGTTGCTCAGGATATTAAAGGTCCATCACTGGAAGAAGCAATGGTAGAAGCACAACGTGAAGCGCCGGGGCGTTTAAGTAATTATCAAAACTGGGCTAAACGTTATCCTGAATATTATGCTAAATATGAAAACTTCACATTAGAACAAGTGATTGAAGAGATTAAAAATGAGGTATTACGTCGTTATTTAGGCTCTGCAATCAGTGATAAAGGTATGTTAGCGCTTATCTGCGGCATTGAAGGTCATGTTGCAGTATCTGTATTACGTAACTATATGCGTGATCACTATCAGCGCCGAGCTCAAATTGAAGCCATGATTGATGCTGTAGCATCAAGCAATGATCCAATTATCATTCAGCTTCTTCTTTCACTATCACGCCGTTATCGCACGGCATCTGTTCAGGAAAAAGCTCGTAATTTAGTCACGCAAATCGCGGAGCGTAATGGCTGGAGTGCAGATGAATTAGCCGATAGAACTATTCCAACCGCAGGTTTTGATGATACCGGAACATTAGTGTTGGAATATGGTGAACGTATTTTCACTGCAAAAATGGATGCAAAACAAAAACTTGTTCTGTTTAATCCAGAAGGCAAAGAAGTTAAAGCGTTACCTGCAGCGCGCAAAAATGATGATGCGGAGCTGATTAAAGAAGCGAAAAAACTTTTCACTTCAAGTAAAAAAGAACTCAAACAAGTTATTGAATTGCAAAGTGTACGCTTATATGAAGCCATGTGTGCTCAACGTCAGTGGTTAAGCGCGGATTGGCAAGAATATATCTTAGCTCATCCAATCATGCATAAACTGATTGAACAACTGGTTTGGCAAGAAGTGAAAGATGGCAAGGTTATCAATACATTCCGCCCTTCTGATGACGGTGCATTGCTTGATCTTGAAGATGATGAAGTGACTTTACAAAACGATTCGTTGATCCAACTTGCTCACGCAGCATTGGTCAATGAAGATGAACGTAAGGCATGGATCGCTCACTTTAAAGATTACAAAGTGAAATTCTTGTTCTCTCAAATGGAGCATAAGATCCCAGAATTAGATCTGAAACAAACTGAAGTGGAAGATAGAAAAGGTTGGATCACAGACACCTTCACTTTACGCGGTATTTTAACCAAAATGGGTTATCAACGAGGCCCAGCAGAAGATGGTGGCTCGTTCTCTCATTATTACAAATTCTTCTCTAGTTTAAACTACTACGTCAATATCGGTTTCAGTGGTAGCTATGTTCCAGAAGAAAATATTCCAGCTGTATTATTTGATTTAAGCTTTGAGAAAAATCAGCAGAATTACTGGGATCGCAATAATGTTGAGCTAAAAAATGTACCACCGATTCTATTAGCAGAAAGCTATGCGGATTATCTAAAAGTCGCTGAAGCTTGCGCAGGATTTGATCCTGAATGGGAAAAGAAAACACCTTGGTAAAAGATAGGGATAATTAGGAAAGAATATGGCTAAAAAAGCACCCGCAGATCAACAAGCAATTAGGGAAAGTGCTGAGGTTCGATTTGCTCAAGAGCTAGAGCGTTTAACAAAAGCTGATGTTAATAATCCTAAACCACAAGGATGGCTTCGCTCTCCTCGTGCTGTACGCCAATTTATTTTAGGTGATGATGCATTAAGCATCACACCTAAGTTTTTCGGCGATGATGCGTTGGTTGATCGTGCAATTGTCACATTATTGGGTAAACAAGGTTTAATGCTGGTTGGTGAACCGGGTACGGCAAAATCGATGCTCTCAGAGCTTTTCGCTGCTGCCATCAGTGGTGATTCAGGATTAACCATCCAAGGAACTGCTGGCACAACAGAAGATCACATTAAGTATTCTTGGAACTATGCATTGCTATTAGCAGAAGGCCCAACAGAACGCGCTTTAGTGGGATCGCCGCTTTATCAAGGTATGTTACAAGGCAAAATTGTTCGCTTTGAAGAGATAACTCGTTGTCCTCCTGAAATTCAGGATGTGCTGGTTTCTTTGATGTCAGAGAAACAATTGATGATCCCTGAAATGGGTGATGGTGCGCGTATTAGTGCAAAACCGGGGTTTAACCTTATCGGTACAGCAAACTTACGTGATCGCGGTGTTCATGAAATGTCGGCTGCACTAAAGCGCCGTTTTAACTTTGAAACCGTGAAACCTATTCGTGATCCTGCATTTGAAATCAGCCTGATCCAATCGCAGCTTGAGAACGAACTAGGCTCTTTAGCCAATGAAGTCACTGTACCAGCAGATGTTGTGGAATTACTGGTCACAACATTCCAAGAGTTGCGCTCAGGTAATACGAAAGATGGCGGTAATATCAAAACACCAGATGCGGTTATGTCAACCGCAGAAGCTGTGAATATTGCTTACGCTTGTGCCTTAGAAGCGCATTATTTAGGCGATGGAGTGATGAATGCAGGCGCAATTGCCCGCCAATTAATCGGTGTTGTATTAAAAGACAATGCTGATGATATCAAGCGTATTCGTTATTACATGGACAACGTAGCTAGAGAGAGAGCAAGAAACAGTAAAGAATGGAAAGCTTTCTTTGATGCATCAAAAGAGTTTTGGCAATAAAACGCTAAAACTCGTGGCTACGCACTAAAATACGTTATTTATCTATTAAAGGCAGAGTTAACTTACTCTGCCTTTTCACCCAGAAAAGGGATCGACACGGTGACGTTACCTTCAATACCTTTGCCAGAAAGAATTGACCAAGCACGACTGAAATGGACGTCGTTACAGCAACAACATCTCTATTTTGCCCCTGTACGCCACCATAGCCCTGCTTGTGCTTATGCGGTTTTATCATTAATTGATTCTGTAAAACCTGACTATATTTTAATTGAAGGCCCAGATACCTTTAATTCACTTATTCCTAGCCTAACAGATAAAGATACCCTGCCTCCCGTTGCGATTATGGGGCAAGCTGAGTATTTGCATAATGATGGTAACCAAGAAGAGCGTGAGAAATCACTGCATTCTGCCTATTTTCCATTTTGTGAATATTCGCCTGAATGGCAAGCTTTGCGGGGTGGTTTGCGCATCAATGCTAAAACACGTTTTATTGATTTGCCTTGGGCTGCACAAGTTAATAACGAAGAGTATAGCGACTCGCAAAGTCGAAGCTTACAAAAAGAACGTTATTTAGCGCATAGCCAGTTTATCGCGCAATTAGCTAAAAAATGCCACTGTCGTGATCATGATGATGTTTGGGAGCATCTTTTTGAATTACGTAGTATTGAAGCCTTAGCTGATTGGCAAACACTTTTTAATGACACCTTTATTTGGTGCGCACTTGCACGTCTTGATTATGAGCCTGAAGTGCTTGAATCTGAAGGATCTTCACAACGTGAAGCACATATGCTCGCTCATATTCAAATCATCAAACAGCAAGAACCCAATGCCAAAATTGTAATCGTCACAGGGGGATTCCATACCCTTGCACTAATTGAAGGCCTAGCTAATTCACAATCTCAATCTTTCGCCATTTCTAGCACAGAACAAAAGCAGTTCACTAAAATGCAAAAAATGGGTGAAAATGAGCAAGCTTGGCTTATTCGCTACAGTTTTGACAGACTAGATGCACTTAATGGTTATGCTTCTGGCATGCCTTCTCCTGCATTTTATCAACAAGCTTGGCAAAGTTTGATGCAACAACATCATGATAAATTGGAAAATAATGATGTCGCCAAACAGCCAACTCAAGTTTATCGTAATAAAATGGGGATTGCTTTTCTAAGCTCAGTGGCTCAGGCAATTAGAGAAAAACAATTTGATAATCCACCGAGTTATTTAGCTGTAAAACTCGCAGCCGAACAGAGTTTACGCCTTGCTTTATTAAGAGATCACGCAGGTACAGGTCGCTATGATTTGCTCGATGGTTTACAAAGTGCCTTTATTAAAGGCAGCTTAGATGATAGCCAAAGTGAATTATGGGCTGAAATCAAAACCTGTTTCTCTGGTTATCTCTTAGGTAAAATCCCATTAGGTACAGCAACGCCTCCTTTAGTTAATGAAACCTATGAACGAGCTAGAGCTTTTCGTTTCAAACTTGATGATACTTTAGCAAAAACAACTAAATGCGATGTTTATCGTAACCCGCAGCATCGCTTAAGAAGTCGTTTTTTACATTTATTGGCTTTCTTGGAGATCCATTTTGCACACCGTGTAAATGGTCCTGATTTTCTTTCTGGTCATCAATTAGATCTATTATTTGAAGAGTGGCAATACGCCTGGACACCTAATGTAGAAGGTGAACTGATTTCATTATCAGAGAAAGGCTCTCAACTTGAAGCTATCGCTCTAAATAAGCTGCTATCTATGGAGAAACAGCTTGAAGAGCAAGGGCAAAGCCGTTCGAGCCAGAGTGCGGTTACGTTATTAATCCAAGCAGCACTAATTGGACTCCACCAACGCATTCCATCACTCTTTAAACTGTTAGATAGCTATATTCAGCAAGATTTTCGTCTTGAGTCACTAACTCAGTGCGGACATAAACTGATCCATTTATGGCGAGGTCGCCAATATCTTGATATTACTGATGAGCTTTCACTTGAAAATCGCCTACATCAAGTTATTCCACAAGCTTTCTTTTGTTTAGAACAACTGGCTCAAGGTGATGAACAACAACAAGAAAGCAATTTACAAGCCCTGCTCTCTTTACGGGAATTGATTGAATTTATGCCATCGCTCAATAATCAGCATGATTATAAAAGTGATTTCTATCAGCAACTCAATCGCCTTGATGGTCAATTAGATACAGTACCTTTATTAAAAGGTGCAGTAGATGCCTTACGTTATTTAGGTTCATATATTGATGAAAATACGTTAGTTACCACGCTAAATACAACCTTTAGCACCGGCAGTTCTCCTGAACATGCCATTGGCTATTTCGTTGGTATGATGCGAACAGCACCTGAGCTAGTTATCCGCCTTCCGTTATTGGTTGATCACTTAAATACCTTGTTACAGCAATGGGATGAAGAACGATTTATTCAGATCTTGCCTGATCTGCGTTTTGCCTTTAGCCAACTTAATCCCAAACAAAATGCAGAGCTTGCGCAATATATTGCCAACGATATTGGTTTAGATACGCAAGCATTATCCTTATGGCAGTCAGAATTTAGTGCTAAACAGATGCTTGAAGCCACTAAACTCAACCAAAAATTACAACAGCGAATAATGGAACAAGGCATGATTTCTTGGTTTGATGCTAAGAAAATAGAGAAAGGAGATATAAATCATGAGCCAGCATAATGACGATGTGCCTGAAGATAAAATGAAACAAGCAAAACGCTGGCGCCTGATTTTAGGTCAATATGCTGATGATGCTCTTGGGCAAGCGACTTTTAATGCTGATGATTTAAAAGTTGAGCGTACACTCGACTTTCTCTATCGCCGTGAATATCAGCGCCGAGGTCTTCGCCAAGAACGAGGGCGTCATGGATCACTCGATGCATCGCAACTTACTGCGGTAAACTGGCTAAATCAAGCGCGTAAGCTATTCCCTAATAGCACCTTTGAACGTATGCAATCACAGGCTATTGAACGTTACCAAATCAGTAGTTTTCTTAAAGATCCCAATACGTTAAAAGCGATGGAGCCAACAAAAGTGTTAGCGAAAACATTATTAAGTTTACGTGGACGCATGAGTGAAGAAACGCGAGATGCGGTTAAAACGATTATTCGTAAAGTGGTCGATGATATTTTGCGTCAAATTCGCAATAACTTTCGCCAATCATTAACAGGTCGCCGTAATCGTTTTAGACGCTCTTTAGTGCCTAATAGTCGCAACTTTGATTGGCGTGCCACCATCGCTGCAAACTTAAAACATTACGATACTAAAAATCGCCGTTTAGTGATTGAAACTCCTTACTTCAATTCACGGATGCAACAACATTTTCCGTGGGATGTCATACTTTGTGTTGACCAAAGTGCGTCAATGTCTAGCTCAATTATGTATGCGGCTGTTTGTGCCAGCATTTTAGCCTCTTTGCCTGCGGTTAATGTCTCTTTAGTGGTTTTTGATACCCAAGTTGTTGATTTATCGCATTTAGCAGACGATCCCGTTGAAGTTTTAATGACCGTACAATTGGGTGGCGGTACTAATATTGCAGGCGCAATGCAATACTGTGAAAGTTTGGTCAAAAACCCTAAACGCACGGTTATTTCACTTATCAGTGACTTTGAAGAAGGTGGCTCATTAAACCGCTTATTAGATTGCACGCAACGCCTTAATGGCCAACAAGTTAAATTATTAGGTCTAGCAGCACTTGATGATGAGGCTCAACCTGCTTATGACTCCGCAATTGCACAAAAGCTTGCAGATAGAGGCATGCAAGTTGCAGCGTTAACACCTGAACATTTCGCACAATGGTTGGCAGAGGTAATGCAATGAGTTGGCAAACTGTTTACTTTCATTACGATGAAGATGCGCTCACTGTATTTGCTAATGCAGGATTATTAAGACGCGCCAAAAAAGATGTTGATAACGAAAAAGTTTCTCTCACTGATGCCAATACTGGGCAATTTAGTAGTGATGGACAAAATGTTATTTTACACGAAGCGGGAATTCAACAAGCTAGTTGCGATTGTTCTGCATCAGGTTGTTGCAAACATATTTTAGCCGCTGTTTTATGGCTACAAGCTAATAATAATGCTGATAATTCAAGTAACGATAATAGTGATGAAACATCATCAGAAGCTATTGCGGAGCCCATTGAAATAGCACCTCTGTTACCCACGCTATTTACTCTTGATCCTGAAGCATTAATCAAAAAAGCAGGAAAACCAGCCTGTCGTATGGCGATTAAATTAGTTGAGCAGTGGGAAACACTAACATTGAATTTAGAAGACACAGGGACACAATTAAAAATTCAACTTCCTGATGTTGATGAGCCTGTTATTTTCTTACAAGGTAGTGGCTACGATGGCATGTTATCACCTTTTTCTGACTCACAGAAAAAAGCATTCCACCTTGCTATTGTGGCTAAAATATTTGAACAACATGCTCAACTATGGAGTTGGCCTGAAGATTTAATCATTGTGCAATCTTCAAAGCGCCCTCTCAATGAAGAAGAAACCGCGTTAATTACGACGATTGAACAATTTATTTATGATTTATTACGCCAAGGGCTATCACATATCAGCTTAAGCAGCGCCACTCAATTGCACTTATTGAATATGTCCGCTCGAGCAGAAGGCTTACCTCGTTTAGCGTCTTATTTACGAACATTAAGCACTCAAGTCAAACTATTAGCAGAAAGACATTTCACTATGGATGAAAGCAATGTCTTGCGCTTGCTGGCTCATATTTCAGCCTATCTATTTCAATTATCCAATGCGACGCCAGAACAGTTAAAAGCGTTACGAGGTCAACTTCGTCGTCAATATGATGATAAAAAAACCAGCCTCTCTCTTATCCCTGTTGGTGCAAATTGGTGGACGGCACAAAGTGGTGCATTAGGAGCAACCTTTACCTTTTGGGATAAAGAAGAGAAACAGCTCTTACAAACGACTCAAGCACGCCCTAATCAACTTGATACTCTATTTAATCGTTATAGTGTTTGGAATAGTTTGTCGTTATGGAAACAAACATCCGATAAATTAATGCGTCGCCCTTTTGTATTACAAGAGCCACGTATTTCTGATGAAGGAAAACTGGCAACTATTGGCGAAAGCTTCGCACAAAGCCAAGCTGATTTTCTTGATATTACCGATTATCACAATCTACAAACTGAATTAGGGATCAACAATTGGCAAGAGTTACCAGACTATTTTGCTAATCAACCTGAAGGATTTCTTTCCCCTCTCGTCTTACATATCAAAAGCTATAAGCCATTAATTTGGTATGAAATAGAGCAATGCGTTATTTGGGATGTTTCAGATAATCATGATAATTCAGCCTTCTTACGTCTTTATTGGGAAGGAACAATGCAAAATAATCTGGAAGAATTACGTTATCTCACTAAGCGAGAATTAGAGATAGTAGCAGTTACTGTTCAGCCTGTTCGACGTGATTTAAATATGGATTTATTGCCAACGACTCTTTGGCTCAAAACGGAAAAAGGCATTGAAATGTTTTATCTCGATTTTGACCAATTTCCACGAAAGAAAAAACAATCAGGATTTATTAGTCGTATTCAAGAATATATGGCTAAGCGTAAGCAACAAACGGCAATGCATCACAGTGAACCGACATTAGCACAAAAGTTCTGTCGCCCTATTTTGTCTGTATTAGAAGCCCAAGCATGTACTGGGCGGGAATTACTTTCTGAAATGCAAAAAGAGCAGTTAGAAATAAGCAAGCATACTGCTGACGATTTAGGAATGACATTAATTGCCAACCAATTAGCTCGTTACCTGGCATTAACTACTCGTGACTCTCAAGCTTTATTACAGTTAATTTGGCTATGCGATAATCTGCAACAATTACAAAGCCCATTGCCTATTCAGCTTAATGAGTAATAAATATCCCCCAGCATAGCCGAGGGATTTATATATACAAAAAAAGCTATCTCTCTTTAATTAGAGAGATAGCTTATAAAATAAGAATAAGTAGGCTTACGCTGGATTATCAATATCAACAAATGTCACATCGAAGTGATGTGTTTGAGCAAGCCATTCACCTAATGCTTTAATACCATAACGCTCTGTTGCATGATGACCAGCTGCAAAGAAATGAACGCCCATTTCTCTTGCGATATGAATAGTCTGTTCTGAGACTTCACCTGTCACAAAAGCATCTACACCTTGCTCTGCAGCATCTTGAATAAAGCCCTGTCCGCCGCCCGTACACCAAGCAATATTACGAATAGTTTCAGGAGCATTATCACCGCAATGCAATACATTGCGTTGTAACGCTTTTTCTAAACGTTCTTTTAATTCAGTTGGCGTTAAAGGTAAATCAAACACACCTTTAGGTACTAACGGTAATATTTCACCTTCAACTTTAACGCCCATTTTTAACGCTAATTGAGCATTGTTACCTAAAATAGGGTGAGCATCTAACGGCAGGTGATAACCAAAAAGATTAATGTCATTACAAAGTAATGTCTTTAAGCGGTTGCGCTTCATTGAACGAATAACAACGGGCTCATTTTTCCAAAAGTAACCGTGGTGTACTAAAATTGCATCAGCGTTTAATCGCACAGCTTCATCAAGTAATGCTTGGCTTGCAGTCACACCCGTTACTATTTTTTGAATATGAGGGCGGCCTTCGACTTGAAGTCCATTAGGCGCATAATCTTGAAAGTTCTCAATACTTAACTTCTCATTAATCACTAATTCCAGATCAGTATTCTTCATTTCATTTATTTCCCTGTTATCACGAATGCCACTATTTATATAACAATAAGATAAATAGCAATAGGTTAATGGCATTCGTTTAAATGACTCATTATTGTTTATTGTAACGTAAAAATTGAAGATTATTTGAGGATAAGAAAAAACAAGAAGGTCGCATCAGAAAAGTGCTTAAAAAGGGATAAAAATAACGCCTACTTTTGTAGGCGTTATCTTAATATTCTGTTATTTGTGACTATTTAGCGCCACTTCCGATTTTGCCAGCCAAACTGGTTTATCACTTGTTTTAGACCATACACGGTGTATATAGCTATAAAATTGTGCGCGTTTAGGATGGAAAATCATAACAGGAAATGCCACAACACCTAGCGCAACAGCACCAGTACGACGGGCTAAAACATGTTTTTTTGTATATTCGTTATAAGCTGGCATAGTGCTCTCCTGTATAGAGATTAATTTGATAACTGAAATTTTACCTCATTTGATGAAATTTTACTACTGATCAGACCACTCAATTCGTGCGAAAAATCACCTTTATTTTGCTTGATATGTAATTAAATTTCAGAACAGAAACAAAAACAAAACATAAATAACACAATTATTAACAAATTTAGATCGGTATTTTTACTAAATGAAAGTTGTAGTAAATAATTTCGAGGATAAATTATCAAAAAAGAAAAAATCAAATAAGAGAAGAAGAATATTCAAGAATGCGGGTTTTTATCAATTACAAACTCACTTTGTGAAACGCTAAGCAACTCTCTAATCTCTTTTACATCAGCAACATTAAAGTGAGTCACTCTCGATACCTTTTTATCGCCATTTTTACAGCTGCTTCTAAAGAAGCTTTTAAATCATCGAAGAAAATCATATCACTCCATTCTTACCTGTAAATATTAATAATTTAATTCTTATTGTATTAAATTAAAAAAATAAATGTGATTAGAGTTAAAATAAAAATGAATTCGGCTAAATTTACAAAAAATAAATACTGAATACCAACATAGAAAAAATATTTAACAAAAAATACCTTATTTAATTTATGCATAATAAATCCTCAGTTAATTTCACCAAAGGAAAAATATGTGAGGGTAAGAAAAAAGCTTACAGTTAAAGAAGCAGGTGAAAAAGCAATTAATGATACAAATTACTTCTTTAATAAAACCAGCAGACCTATTTTTATAAATAAAATGAATAATTATGATTTAAAAATATGTCATTTTCGATCTATGATTAGTCAATATTGTTTAGCATGGAATAATTATGAACACTATTTAAATGATGATAAGTGCTATATTTTTTGTTTTAAATACATAACATTACCTAACAACAGCATCATAAACAAACCTGAATCTACATGTATATGTACTTACAATATATTTGATAACTGCATTTCTATTGAAATAATACAAAGTTTTGCTAGAAGTAATAGCATTATAAATGGAAACATAATGAAGTATTCACTAATCACATTATTTTTAACAAGAATAGAGGGTAATGGTATATACTTAATTAATCCTGTTAATGAAAAAATTAAAAAACTATTATATAAATACTTTTGGATTTAGTGATATTCATAAAGATGGAAGTATACTTTTTATTTCTTTAAAAGAATTAACAAATTGGTACTTAGCATTAATATACACAGTAAAACGATATTAATCTTAATAAAAAATAAAACATGATGAATTAATTAAATCTGATACTAACATGAAAAACATTATCAATATAGGAGACGAAAAATGATAACTAAATTATCTGAAGACTTAAATACTATACCCCATATAAATGATATCTATAACAAACAAGCGAATAAATCATTAAAGCTCACACCTGAACAAGCATTAGCAATATTAATAGCAGCAGCACCAGCTATTCATAATTTACCTAAAGCACCTTACTATGAAGCTGCGGGGAAAAAATGTCGTTAATGAGAAAGCCTCCAATAAATAGGAGGCTTTCTTTTCATTCAATAAATTTATTTCTTAACTGCTTTACCTTTACCGCGTAGGGTTTCGGTTAACCCTTTCAGGAAGTATCTCACAAGCTGATCGCCACAGTTACGATAGTTTTTATGTCCAGGCTTACGGAATACTGCGCTTAATTCGGGCTTAGAAACACGGAAGTCTGCAAGTTCATAGATCTTTAGAATATCCACATCTTTTAATTCAAAAGCAACACGCAGTTTTTTTAGGATAATGTTATTTGTCATGCGCTTTTCAACTTCAGGTGCTGGGAAGTTTTCATCTTTTCCACGACGATAAAAAATTAGACCATTTAAAAAATGCCCCATTGCATTGTCGTCACATTCGACAAACTCAGGTTCATCGTCTTTTTTCAGCCAGCTATTTACTAACTCTTTTGTAACTGTGAAATCAGCCAATTTCATGATTTCAACAACATGTGCATCACTTAGGTCCAGCATGTAACGTACACTTCGTAAAACAAAATTATTTTGCATTGTATTGATTATCCACTCTATTTTTAATTCTAAATCAACCTCAATGATGGATATCAATGCTGTGATCTAAAAATATTCAATAATTAAAAAAATACACTCTACCTTTGGGTAGAGTGTATTCTATATAAATAGTTTATTGCACTAACTTATTTGTTAGCAAAAACATTATTTACTATTTCAATCGCTTCTTTTTCAATTAATTCACGATGCTCAGGGCCTCGGAAGCTTTCGCAGTAAATCTTATATGCTTCTTCAGTGCCAGAAGGACGAGCCGCAAACCAACCGTAATCAGTCATCACTTTTAAGCCACCAATAGATGCGCCATTACCTGATGCATGTGTTAAACGTGCAGTAATCGGATCGCCTGCTAATGTGCTTGCAGTCACCATTTCAGGTGATAAGCGTGACAACAGCGCTTTTTGCTCATGAGTTGCTGATGCTTGAATACGATTATAGCTTGGTGAACCAAAGCGTTGTGCTAATTCGTTGTAATGCTCTTGCGGATCTTTGCCTGTTACCGCTTTCATTTCAGCAGCTAACAGACATAAAATGATGCCGTCTTTATCGGTTGACCATGGTTTGCCATTAAAGCGTAAGAAAGATGCCCCTGCACTTTCCTCACCACCAAAGCCAAACTCACCACTAAATAAACCTTGAACAAACCATTTGAAGCCAACTGGTACTTCTACAAGTTCACGACCTAAATCTGCTACAACACGGTCAATCATTGCACTTGAAACCAGTGTTTTACCCACTTTTACATCTTTAGCCCATTGTGGGCGATGACGGAAAAGATAGTTAATTGCAGCCGCTAAATAGTGGTTAGGATTCATTAAACCAGATGGAGTCACAATACCATGACGATCGTAATCAGGATCGTTAGCAAAAGCTAAATCGAATTTATCACGCAATTGTAATAGTCCTTCCATTGCCCAAGGTGATGAACAGTCCATACGAATAACGCCATCATGATCCAAGGTCATAAAACGGAAGGTCTGATCAACTTGATCGTTAACTAATTCAAGATCAAGGCCATAATACTCACCGATGCATTTCCAGTATTCGATACCAGAGCCACCTAACGGATCAACACCCAATTTTAAGCCTGCTTTCTTAATTGCTTCCATATCGACAACGTCACCTAACGCTTTGACATAAGGCATAATTAAGTCTTGAGCTTGAATATAACCACTTGCTAATGCTTCATCATAAGAAAGACGTTTGATGCCCGCTAAATTGTTTTCAAGCAGTTCATTGGCACGTTTCTCAATAACTGAAGTTAAATCTGTATCAGCAGGACCACCATTTGATGGATTATATTTAATACCACCATCTTCAGGCGGATTGTGAGATGGAGTGATCACGATACCATCAGCAATATCTTGATGTGCTTCGTTGTATGTCAAAATAGAAAAAGAGACTGCCGGTGTTGGTGTATAGCCATTATTTTCTTGAATAATCACTTTAACTTTATTGGCAGCTAGTACTTCTAAAACAGAAATAAATGCAGGTTCTGACAGTCCATGAGTATCTTTACCCACGTAACATGGCCCTGTTACTCCATTTTTAGCACGTACTTCAGCAATAGCTTGTGCAATTGCCAAAATATGTGCTTCATTGAAGCTATGGCGATTTGCACTTCCGCGATGACCAGATGTACCAAATTTCACACGATGAGCGTTATTGCTAGCTTGTGGTTTAAGTGAATAATATTGAGACGTTAATTGCGCCACATTAATCAGATCACTTTGACGAGTATGCTGCCCTGCTCTTGGATGAATTGCCACAAATCTTCTCCTATTTGACATCACAATCACGCTTTAAACAAAAGCCTTTGCAATGCATCAATTAACAATAGTGGTTAGATAGTTCCACACACCTTATCAATCTCATTGGCAGGAAATTGCATATCCTGCATGATGCTTTGTACCATCGTTCTCTTACGCTCTGTATTCGAGTTAGTGATAACCCAAAACGGCGTGCCTGAAATATGGCGCGGTTTTGTATGACGTCCACTATCGAGTAGTGTTTGTTCATCACCAGCAAAATAGATACGTGTTCGTCCATGTACTGTTTCTGCAGATTGAGTAAAAGTAGCGCTATCTAGGCTATATAACGTAGAAAGGATCTGTAAAAAGCGATCAACTGATTTTGTTTTTTCTGCATAACTGTCAGATAACAGCAGCTCTCGCATTTCACGGATCGGATTTTTTGCTGGTGTAATCGATTTAGGTTCAGCTTCCTGTTTAATAACAGGTGATTGTACTGACTCAGTGACAACGACTGGTTGTGCGGGCTGTTTGGCATCGAGCTTCAGTAGACGCCTTAAAATATCTGAAGCGCTTTCACCGATATGTCTAGTTTCGCTAGCAATATAGCGGTAAAGTTCGTCATCAATTTCTATCTTTTTCATTGCTACCCAGTACTGTTTTCAAAAAAAAGTAATTAGGATTATAAGATATAATCTTTAAAAACAAAATAGGTAAAATTTCAATAACTTAAAGAGGATTTATTCAAGATCCTACCGTTTTAAAGGCTAAGCTCGGTATTTATCCTATTGTTTATCTCGGTATCATCTTCTATTCTTTGAACTTATTCGCACAAAGTCAGCTTTAAATTCCGCTATATCACACCACCCCAGCCCCCAAATAATATAAAATTCTAATTATTTATTTTTGAGTAATGTCAAGATTTCAAGTTTTTAAATAAATTTAGAATATATATCTATATAATGGTGTTTTTATGGTTTTTTATAACCTTCCATTATCAATTATTTCTGAACTTCATCACTCTTTCATATTATTACGACAAGTTGGCTTAGCACCTTGTGCATGTCATCATAGAAGAAAATCGCAATTATTTTGGTCATTAACATGAAACTCAATACATTATTAAATTATCAATTACACCAACCTGAAACGACACCTGCATCCAATTTACCTATCGTCTTGATCCACGGCCTTTTTGGTGATCTGAATAATTTAGGCGTTTTAGGTCGCGCACTTCGCCAAGATAATACCGTGATACAAATCGATGTGCGTAATCATGGGCATTCTCCTCACAGTGAAAGTATGAATTATCAAGATATGGCGCAAGATGTGCTCACATTACTTGATAGTTTAAATGTCTCAAAAGCCATTATTATTGGTCACTCAATGGGAGGCAAAATTGCGATGGCGATGACAGCATTAGCCCCTGAGCGAATCGCCAATATTGTTGTGATTGATATGTCACCTGTTGCTTATAACGTTCGTCGCCATGATAAAATTTTTGCTGCACTTGAAGCCGTCACAAAAGCTCAAGTTACACGCCGTCAAGATGCGGTGGAAATCATGCGTCCTTTTATTGAAGAAGAAGGTGTGATCCAATTTTTACTAAAATCATTCAAAAATGGTGAGTGGCTATTTAATTTACCTGCAATAAAAAATGCCTATTCAGACATTATTGGCTGGCAAGAGGTGCCTACTTGGCATCATCCTGTATTATTTATTCGAGGCGGTTTATCACCTTATATCTTAGATGAATATCGTGAAAATATAGCTCGCCAATTTCCTCTCGCGACCGCTTTTGTTGTTGCAAACACTGGACATTGGGTTCATTCAGAAAAACCAGATACCGTTATTAAGGCAATTCGCCGCTTTTTAGAGAAATCTTAGTTAATAAACTTAACGACTTAAAATATTGCCACTGAAAAAATGATAATTTAGTAGAATGTATAATTATTGTACTTAAAAACAGTATCTGTTGATAAAAAGACCAAATCACAATAGGTTAAAGTCAGGAAGCAGTGGCGAGACATCACTATGTGGGGTATTATTGGGCGTTTCGCAATTTAGTCATTGGTATACGCCCTTTCACAGCAAAATTTATGGCAAAAGAACAAACTGATCGCACCACACTGGATTTGTTCGCAGATGAACGCAGACCTGGGCGACCCAAAACAAACCCGCTTTCTCGGGATGAACAGCTTAGAATTAATAAACGTAATCAATTAAGACGTGACAGAGTTAATGGCTTACGTCGAGTTGAGTTAAAATTAAATGAAGATGCTGTAAATGCTCTCAATGAGTTGGCGACAGAAAGAAACGTCAGTCGTAGTGAGCTTATTGAAGAAATATTACTTGAGCAATTGGCGCAAAATCACGCCTTAAAAATGCATCAAAACAAGAATAGCTAGCAGATAAACCACACAAATTCGACAGAATTAGCCTGCTATTTTCGTCAAAATACATTTTTAGTTTTCTACTATGAAAACACAATGCTTATCTTTCACTAGTAATTGTTCAAACACAGACAAATATACTCTAAATATTTTGAAGTGTAGCTAGGCGACAAGTGAATGAGTCACTAGAAACATGCAAGTAGTATGTGACTAGTGAAAATATACGTAGTCAATAACGCTACAATTTGAAATATAACGAATTTAGAATAAAAGAGGTTATCTCACTTTATGGCAATCATAGGAATATTCTTCGGCAGTGATACTGGCAACACTGAAAATATTGCCAAAATGCTTCAAGAAAGACTGGGCGCTGATAATGCCGAAGTTCATGATATTGCAAAATCCAGTCAAGAAGACATCGAAGCGTTCGATATTCTGTTACTGGGTATTCCTACTTGGTATTATGGTGAAGCACAATGTGATTGGGATGATTTTTTCCCAACACTAGAAGATATTGATTTCAATGGTAAGCTTGTTGCACTCTTTGGTTGTGGTGACCAAGAGGATTACGCAGAATATTTCTGTGATGCAATGGGGACTATCCGCGATATTATTGAGCCTCGTGGTGCTGTTATCGTAGGTCATTGGCCAACAGAAGGTTATCATTTCGAAGCCTCTAAAGGGCTTGCAGATGATAATCATTTTATCGGTCTTGCCATTGATGAAGACCGCCAACCAGAATTAACCGAAGAGCGTGTTGACGCTTGGGTTGCTCAAATCAAAGAAGAAATGAGCCTAGACGAAATTCTGGGATAAAATAAATACTCAATATTGAGAATGATAATTATTCAATGGTGTGCTAAGATAGTGTGATAGGTAGGGGTGTTTATTTTTAAATATCATGCCTATAATCAATGAGGTTATTTATTCACCCGAGCATTAATGAATAAAACCTATTTGTGAGCACAAAAATTAAATTCACCATTAGCAACAGGATTAAATCCGCATGACCGACAATAATAAAGCGTTAAAAAATGCTGGGTTAAAAGTTACACTTCCTCGCTTAAAGATCTTGGAAGTGCTCCAGGATCCTGAGTGCCATCATGTCAGTGCAGAAGATCTCTACAAAAAACTCATCGATATCGGTGAAGAGATTGGTCTGGCAACAGTGTATCGCGTCTTAAACCAATTTGATGATGCTGGTATTGTTACCCGACATAATTTTGAAGGTGGTAAATCAGTATTTGAATTAACTCAACAACACCATCATGACCATTTAATTTGTCTTGATTGTGGTAAAGTTATCGAGTTTACAGACGATGCAATTGAATTACGCCAAAGAAACATCGCTGAACGTCATGGTATCAAGCTTTCCAATCATAGCCTTTATTTATATGGCCACTGCGCTGAAGGCAATTGTAAAGAAGATAGCCACGCACATGATGAGAAATAATTCATTCTGGATAATCTCTCAGTAAAAAAAAGGAACTGTTCACAGTTCCTTTTTTATTGCCTAAAATCCGAGGATAACTCTACTTAGCCACACTGATACTGTGTTTAATATGTTTTAAATGAACCACAATAGTAAATGTAACAATAACCAATAGTGACCAAGAGCCCCATTTCCCTGCATGTACGGCAGACCAAGCACCAATTTGGTTAGGATATTGCCAAACACCAAAAAATGTACCGAAATTCTCAGCAAGCCAAATAAAGAAACCTATCAGAACAAAAGCAAGTAATAAGGGCATTTTTCGCTCTGTATCATAAGGCGTAAAATAAACCACACTACGGGCATAAAGACCTAAAATAAAGGCAGTTAAATACCAGCGATAATCACCAATAAAGTGATGAGAAAAGAAATTAATATAAATCGCAAGTGCAACTAATGTTGCCAGCCAATAAGGCGGATAATTATCTATTCGGACTTTTAAAAAACGCCATGCTTGAATTAAATAACTTCCTACCGCGGAATACATAAATCCGGTAAATAAAGGAACTTCCCACAATTTCGTGTAAGCAAAATCAGGGTATTTCCATGAACCAATTGCCGCTGATGTTTTAAATAACTCCATCACAAAACCAACAATATGGAAAAAGCAGATCGCTTTTAATTCATCCCATGTTTCTAACTTTCCCCACACCATCCATAATTGAAAAGCGATAGCGAGAATAAGAAGCACATCATAACGAGGTATCCCAAAGACACCTTTACTTGGCGTTGCAAATAAAATAAAAAAGAAAAACCCGGCAAATAAACAAGAACGCGCCTCTTTTACACCAAAAAAAAGAAATTCAACAATAAATCGTTTTATACCTTTAAAGGGCTTCAATGGTGGTTCTAATAAAAAATCGTCCAATAGCTTTAACATGCTTCTTCCTGAAAACTCGCATTATCAAACAGCATTCAATGCAGAATAATAAATAAGGGGGAGATAAAATGAATGGCAAGAAATTTGCCATAGAATAAAAAAACCTACAAGGACGAAAAAGAAAGGAATGAAAAAATAAAGGTATTTACCCCCCACTACGATACCCACTCTGACTGCCTTTACTTAGGGTAAATACCTTACGCAAATTCTGCGAAATAACTGAAGCTCTGGAGATAAACATAACCCACTCACATTTATCTCAGACGACATGACGACTTTACTTCATTACTTTTACTACATACTGCGATTTTAAAACGACTCTTTACTACTTTTTACTTCAACTCTTTTATTTCTACTTCTCTACTTCTTACTACTGCTGACAACTTCACTTTATTAACAAGGCTTATTTATAAAGCTCTTTTTAATTACCGCATCCCTACCTTTCTACTACTTATTTTTACTTATCGTAATCGTATTTAGCTTTTTTAGTTTTATTCAGGATAAAGTGCAATTAATACACTTTATCCTTATGCTGATATTAGAAAATAGTGAATGGCATTATCACGTTAAACTTAACGTCTTTTTCATCTTGGAAAATATTACCAAAACCGCCTTCATAACTAGGAATGTCAGAGTGGTTATCATAACGGGTATAGTGAAGTTTAAAGAGAGTGCCTTTAGCGCGACCTTCTTGAACTGTATACATAATATCCGCATTCCATGCACTCTCTCTGATACGCTGACCTTGGTCATAAATGGCTTTACCACTTGGCTTAGCATCCCATGCGTAAACATAAGAAGTACCCACCGCCCAGCCAGACAGATCCCAGTTTTTCAGATCATACATCACGCCAGCATAGAGTGCTTTTTCTCCATTGGCGTTAAAGTCAGAACGGCCATCCCACCAAACATCAAGACGACCATTAGAGGTTGCCCAGCCCGGAGTCATACGTTGTAAGAAATAACCTTGATTACCTTCAGCTTTAACCCACGTTCCTTCTACTTTGAAGTCAAATACATTGTAGGTATAACCCAAAGTCAGTGCTTGTAACCATGCCAGCCCATCATAAACGTCATTAACACCACCACCGGTAACTTTATCTTTAGCGCCGTAGAATTGGTAAGACGTTCTTAATGCATTGTCAGCAATTGGGAAATCATAAGAAACTTTACCAAAATACTGATCGATATAACCATCCGCCTGACCAAATGCAGCTTCTAATACTAGGCTGTTTTTAAAATCATATTTGGCGCCGAAAGAGTGAAGATAGCTGATATTCGTTTCTAGATCAGCTTTACGGAAATTGTACATATTACGGTACCATGGTGCTTTGTATTCATCTGTCCACATATAGGAGAAAGATAATTCACCACTTTTATCGAAATCAAAGACAGCACCCGCTTCAGCTCCGCGGTAAGTTCCCGGTAAGAAACTCCAGTGTGGACGCAATAAGCTTTGGCCTTTAGGTTGAATATATCCACCTTGAGCCCAGAAGTTGCCTAATTTGAATTTCGCAGCCGCTTTATAAACGCTCATGCCACTGCGATCGCCAGTCCATTTTTCATCCCAGCGACTTTTTGCATCACTAAAACCGATTTCGTTAGGTGCTGCAGGACCACTGTTATTCAATTCAGCCGCACCAAAGGCTGCTAAATCAATACCAATAAAATCACCAAGGTAACCTGATGAAAAATCTAGATTAGCATTGAAAGTAGAATGGTGTAAGTTAGCTTTGTATTTGCCGTAATCAGGGCTATTTGGTGTTAACTCTTTTCTATCACGGTCACGTTGCCAATAAAAAAGACCGCCTGTTAAGGTTGAGTCATCAATAAACCCTTCAGCATGAGACATTTTTGCAGGTAGTGCAGTTACAAGCAATGCGCCCATAACGGCAAGTGCCACCCTGCCTGGTTTAGCATGTTGCATAACCATAGCATTGTTTCCTCTTTGACTTTGACTAAAAAAGAAATAAGCACAACGCCTATTTCCAAATATAAAACCCCAAGTGGGGAAAAAACCTAAATTAGGTTAGAAACAGCATATTTTTCGCGACGCGAATTATCAACCCAAAAAAAAGAATTTTTATCAAAATATGACAAAGGGCACATAACTAAATGATCGTTTCATTTTCTTACTTTTATAAGGATTGATTAAAAATGAATATAATTGATTGATTTAATTATATTTTACAAATCAATCTTTAAATGATATAAGATTTCGTTTTTATAGAAAGGAATAATAAGTAGTATTTATAAATAATCTTTTTTAACGATGTAAAATATGAGGTATGAATCACATTTTTCTTATTACAGGCTTATTTAGCGTGATGATCTGAAAAAACAAAAGAATAAAGCGATAGTGAATAAACTATTTCAAACGAAACAAATAGAAATTTATCACCTAAAAAAGAGAAAACGAGAGACTAATTAAAGTAAGAATAGTAAATATTTAATATCAATAGATGAAAAATCAGTCAAGATAAGCGGTAAAACAGATAAAAAAATGCTCGATAAATAATTACCGAGCATTTTATTCATTAAGATACTAATGTGACTTAAAGCACGTCAAATTAACCTTGTTGAGAAATCTTCGCCCAAGTGTCACGTAAGCCCACAGTACGGTTAAACACAAGTTTATCCGCTGTTGAAAGTTTATCAGCACAGAAGTAGCCTTCACGTTCAAACTGATACGCTTTCTCGATAGCCGCATCTTTTAAGCTACGTTCAACAAAACCTTCACGAATAACTAATGATTCAGGGTTAATTGTTGATAAGAAATCATCTTCTGCTGCTGGGTTTGGTACGCTAAACAGACGGTCATAAAGGCGGATTTCAGCAGGAATGGCATGTGGAATGCTTACCCAGTGAATAACGCCTTTTACTTTACGTCCATCAGCAGGATCTTTATTTAAAGTCTCTGCATCATAGGTACAATAAATGGCCGTAATTTCGCCTTGTTCGTCTTTTTCAACACGTTCCGCTTTAATAACATAAGCATTACGTAAACGTACTTCTTTACCTAGCACCAGACGTTTATATTGACGATTTGCTTCTTCTTTGAAGTCAGCGCGATCAATATAGATTTCACGGCTAAATGGTACTTCACGCGTTCCCATTTCTGGTTTATTCGGGTGATTTGGTGCAACAAGAATTTCTTCGCCTTCTGGCATATTTTCAATCACTAAACGAACAGGATCGATAACTGCCATTGCGCGTGGTGCATTTTCGTTTAAGTCATCACGAATACAAGATTCCAGAGCTGCCATTTCAACGTTGTTTTCTTGTTTCGTCACACCAATACGTAGACAAAATTCACGGATAGATTCTGCGGTATAACCACGGCGACGTAAGCCTGAAATTGTTGGCATACGAGGATCGTCCCAACCATCCACAATGTTTTCTGTCACAAGCTGATTCAGCTTACGTTTTGACATCACTGTGTACTCAAGGTTAAGGCGTGAGAATTCATATTGACGAGGATGACAAGGGATAGTGATATTATCCAGCACCCAATCATATAAACGGCGGTTATCTTGGAATTCTAAAGTACATAAAGAATGTGTGATATTTTCCAGTGCATCAGAGATACAGTGGGTAAAATCATACATTGGATAAATGCACCATTTGTTTCCAGTTTGGTGGTGTTCAGCGAATTTAATACGATAAAGCACAGGATCACGCATAACAATAAAGGGTGATGCCATATCAATTTTCGCACGCAAACACGCTTTACCTTCTTCAAAGCCACCAGCACGCATTTTTTCAAACAGAGCTAAGTTCTCTTCTACGCTACGTGAGCGATAAGGGCTGTTTTTACCTGGCTCTTTTAATGTACCGCGGTATTCACGAATTTCTTCAGCACTTAACTCATCAACGTAAGCTAAGCCTTTATTAATCAGCTCAATCGCATATTGATAAAGTTGATCAAAATAATCTGAGGAGTAATGAATGCTACCTTCCCATTGGAAACCTAACCACTGAACATCTTTTTGAATTGAGTTGATGTACTCAATATCTTCTTTTACTGGATTGGTATCATCAAAACGTAGATTACATTTTCCCTGATAATCTTTAGCAATACCAAAATTCAGGCAAATTGATTTCGCATGGCCGATATGAAGATAGCCATTAGGTTCAGGTGGGAAACGCGTTTGAACGCTATTATGTTTCCCAGTAGCCAGATCTTCGTCAATAATTTGACGAATAAAGTTCGTTGGGCGGGCATCTGCCTCATTCATGGTCATTTTTTCCTCAAAGCAAAACGCATAATTAACCCACTATAATCCAATAAGCAGGTTTCATAAATACCTTAGCTAAATACACCCCTGAGATATTTATCAAAATAGAGATAAAAAAACGGGAAGTTCGAAAGACTCCCCGTTTTATCGTCTTATTTAACCATCTCTTTATAGAGGATTAAATATCTAGATAGAATTTATTTTAACACGTTGTAGATAACCGTTTTATTTCCTACCACAACACCGGCAACTTGTTCAGCAATCTTATCAAAATCATCGATATTGCTAACAATGATAGGACTTATCATCGATTTGGCATTAGCGTTCAGATATTCAAGATCTAATTCTAAGATAGGTTGACCGACTTTAACATCTGCACCTTCTTCAACTAAACGCTTGAAGCCTTTGCCACCTAACGCAACGGTATCAATTCCCATGTGCACAATGATTTCGACGCCATTGTCAGTCTCGATACAAAATGCATGGTTTGTATCAAAAATCTTAACAACAGTACCTGTCGCAGGCGCCATCACGATATTAGAGGTTGGTTTGATTGCTATACCATCCCCAACAACACCACTAGAGAACGCTTCATCTGGTACATCTTTCAATGCCACAACTTCACCATCAAAAGGCGCAATCATTTCAAGTAACACTTTTGCATTAGCATTAGCTTGTTTTACCGGTGTTTTTTCAGTAGACACAGTTGAAGCAGATGTACCTTCATAAGCGGCAACTGGGCCTTGTGTTAATACATCACGCATAGCGTTAGCGATTAATTCAGCTCGTGTACCCACAATCACTTGAACACTTTGTTTGTTTAAGCGAATAACACCTGATGCACCTAAACGTTTTGCATAGGCATCATTAACAACTGTGGCATCTTTTACATTTAAGCGTAAACGGGTAATACAAGCATCAATACCAGTTAAGTTATCAGAACCACCGATAGCCGCAATATATTGACGAGCTTCTTGTTGAATACCTTCTTTACTATTTGCTGGCGCTGTTTTGATATCTTCATCATAACCATCAGCTGTTTCATCACCAATCACATCATCTTCACGACCCGGAGTTTTCAAGTTGAATTTGGTGATAGTGAAACGGAAAATACCGTAATAGATAAAGAAGAAAACAATACCTTGAACAATCAGCATGTACCAATGAACAGCAAGTGGGTTACGTGAAGATAAGAACATATCCACTAAACCTGCACTAAAGCCGAATCCTGAAATCCACTCCATGCTTGCAGCTATATAAACAGAAATCGCCATTAAGAATGCGTGAATAACATAGAGCACAGGTGCCACGAACATAAAGGAGAATTCAAGCGGTTCAGTAATACCTGTGAAGAAGGCAGCAAATGCACCTGCAATCATGATACCAGCAACTTTTGCTTTGTTCTCTTTACGAGCACAGTGATAGATCGCAAGAGCCGCCCCCGGTAAACCAAACATCATTACTGGGAAGAAACCAGCTTGATAACGACCGGTTACACCCACAGTTGCTAAGCCAGAATCGATAGCTTGCTGACCTGCTAGGAAGTTAGGAATATCGTTAATGCCTGCAACGTCAAACCAGAATACAGAGTTCAACGCATGATGTAGACCGACTGGAATTAATAAACGGTTAAAGAATGCGTAGATACCCGCACCTAATGCCCCCATATCTTTAATGCTTTCACCGAAACTGACTAATCCGCCATAAATCACAGGCCAGATATACATCAGAATAAAGGCGACGATGATCATTAAAAATGAGGTTAGAATAGGAACTAAACGACGGCCACTAAAGAATGACAGTGCGCGAGGCAGTTCAACGCTACTAAAGCGATTATAAAGCTCGGCAGAAAGTACACCAACCAAGATCCCAACAAACTGGTTATTTATTTTACCAAAAGCAACTGGAACCTCTTCTAAAGGCAGGCCTTTGATCATTGACACTGCTGCTGGAGAGCAAAGCGTTGTCACGACTAAAAACCCTACAAATCCTGTTAAAGCGGCAGCTCCGTCTTTGTCTTTCGACATACCATAAGCAACACCAATAGCAAACAAGACTGACATATTGTCGATGATGGCAGCACCAGATTTGATAAGTAAGGCAGCAAGCGCGTTATCGCCACCCCAGCCTACTGGGTCAATCCAGTAGCCAATCCCCATCAGAATTGCTGCTGCAGGTAATGTAGCAACAGGCACCATTAGTGCCCGTCCTATCTTCTGCAGATAACTTAAAATATTCACAAACTCCCCCTTGGATAGCCCCTATGCGGGATCTTATTCATACTCATTCATATTTTATAATAAATTGATGAGCTAATTATTTAATTCCATTTTTAGTCTAAAAAAATTATTTCGTATCGCAAATTAATTAGTCATAATTTGTGATTAGAGTCACTAATATCGTATAATTTTTAGCTGAAATGCTGGCTAAGTCAGAAAGCTTATTTTATGATTAAAAATATCTTTTGGCGGGACATTTCGATCATCAGCTAAAAATGAAAAGAAATTCGTGTTATAGATGAGCCACTGATAATCACACGATGAAATAACACGTTACTGAGTTATCAGATTTGTCTTTTTTCTATGAGGTTACTATGAGGTTAATCCCCCTATCCACGGCAAAACAAGTTGGTAAGTGGTCTGCAAATTACATCGTTGAGAAAATCAACGCGTTTAATCCAACTGCAGAGCGCCCTTTCGTACTTGGTTTACCGACTGGTGGTACGCCATTGGCGACATATAAAGAGTTAATTGAATTACATCGTGCAGGAAAAGTCAGCTTCCAACACGTTGTGACGTTCAATATGGATGAATATGTTGGCATTCCATCAGATCATTCACAAAGTTATCGTACTTTTATGTACGAAAACTTCTTTAATCATATTGATATTAAAGATGAAAATATCAATTTATTAAATGGTAATGCTGAAGATCCACAAGCAGAATGCGAACGCTATGAAGCTAAAATCAAGTCTTATGGCAAAATTAATCTGTTTATGGGCGGTGTAGGTAACGACGGTCACATTGCATTTAATGAACCTGCGTCATCACTCTCTTCACGCACTCGAATGAAAACGCTAACTGAAGATACACGCTTAGCAAATTCACGTTTCTTCGACAATAATGTTAATCATGTTCCTAAATATGCACTGACTGTTGGTGTAGGCACATTATTAGATGCTGAAGAATTAATGATTTTGGCAACCGGTTTTAATAAAGCGCAAGCAGTACATGCAGCAACAGAAGGCGCTGTTAACCATTTATGGACGATTTCCTGTGTTCAACTTCACCCTAAAGCAATTTTAGTGTGTGATGATCCTGCAACAATGGAATTACGTGTAAAAACATTGCGTTACTTCCAACAGATTGAAGCGCAAGAGTGTCAGAAATACCAAGACTAAGTTTAGTAAAATAAGTACCTACTGATTAAGTAGCGGAAAAGGCTAAGCTCTCTTACTTATCAGCCAGAATTTGCTGGCTGATATCGGCTTTTTAGATTGACTTCCCTTATCAGGAGACAAAGGTATGTTCGCCTTAACAAATGCTGTTATTTATACAGGTTACGACCGTTTAGAAAACCACGCCATTATTATTAACGGCTCCTGTATTGAGCAGGTTTGCCCACAGGATCAACTGCCAAAAGATATCACTATTCGTGATATGAAAGGTGCAATTGTCTCTCCCGGTTTTATTGATTTACAGGTAAATGGTTGTGGTGGTGTGCAATTTAATGACACGCCTGAAAATGTCACTGTTGAAACGTTAGAAATTATGCAAAAAGCGAATGAACGCTTAGGTTGCACTAGCTATTTGCCAACGTTAATTACCTGTTCTGATGAATTGATGAAAATAGGCATTGAAGCAACGCGTGCTTATATGAAGAAACATGAAAATAAAGTATTGGGATTACATTTAGAAGGCCCATATATCAATGTGATTAAAAAAGGGACTCATGATCCACAATTTATTCGTCAACCGAGTGCTCAGATGATTAGCTATTTGTGCGATAACGCTGATGTCATCGCCAAAATCACCCTTGCACCAGAAATGGTTGATGAAAAGTATGTTCGTCAATTAATCAAAGCAGGTATCATTGTTTCTGCGGGTCATTCTAATTCAACTTATGAAGAAGCACGTAAAGGATTCCGTAATGGAATCTCATTATCGACCCACCTTTACAACGCAATGCCTTATATTACAGGCAGAGGCCCAGGGCTTGTAGGTGCCATTTATGATACACCTGAAGTTTATGCTGGTATCATTGCTGATGGTTTACATGTTTCATGGGCAAATATTCGTAACAGTAAGCGTTTGAAAGGTGAAAAATTACTTTTAGTCACAGACGCAACTGCGCCAGCGGGGCTTGATCCTAGCAAAAATGAGATGGATAGCTTCGTTTTTGCTGGTAAAACCATATATTATCGTAATGGCCTTTGTGTCGATGCAGATGGTACATTAAGCGGATCATCACTAACCATGATTGGTGCAATTAAAAATAGCGTGATCCATGTAGGTATTCCATTAGATGAAACATTGCGGATGGCAACACTGTATCCTGCTCGTGCAATTGGAATGGAAAAAGAATTGGGAACAATTGAAGCTGGAAAAATTGCTAACCTCGCTTCTTTTGATAAGGACTTCAACCTTTGTACAACGTTTGTCAATGGTATTGAAATAACTGAATAACTAATGGATGTATATGCTGATGAGTCATAACAACACTGAAACGCAAATTGGCAATATCGATCTTGTTAAACAACTTAACAGTGCGATTGTGTATCGGCTGATTGATCAACACGGGCCAATTTCCCGTATTCAAATAGCCGAACAAAGCCAACTAGCGCCAGCCAGTGTGACTAAAATTACTCGTCAGTTGCTTGAACGAGGCTTAATTAAAGAAGTTGATCAACAAGCATCAACTGGTGGACGTCGCGCAATTTCTATTATTGTTGAACACCGCAATTTTAATACCGTCAGTGTGCGATTAGGGCGTAATGATGCCACTGTTGCTCTTTATGATCTAAGTGGAAAAGTCATCATTGAGCAACACTACCCTTTAGAGCAAAGTACTCAAAATGAAGTTGAAGCTCTACTTATCAATGCAATTGATGATTTTATTAAACAAAATCAGCGTCGTATTCGTGAGCTTATTTCAATTTCTGTGATCTTACCCGGTCTTGTTGATCCAAATAAAGGCATTGTTCGTTATATGCCTCATATGAAAGTGGATAATTGGGCCTTGGTGAATAGCTTAGAAAAACGTTTTAGTCTGCCTTGCTATGCTGGGCATGATATTCGTAGCCTTGCACTAGCTGAAAACTATTTTGGTGCTACAAGAGATTGTGAAGACTCATTACTAGTCCGGATCCATCGTGGTGCAGGTGCTGGTGTTATTATTAATAATAAAATTCTGCTCAATCAACGTGGTAACTTAGGCGAGATTGGTCATATTCAAATCGATCCTCTAGGTGAGCGTTGCCATTGTGGTAACTTTGGTTGTTTAGAAACGATTGCATCCAATACAGCTATCGAAGCCAAAGTACGCTATCAATTAGAGCAAGGCTATCCAAGCCAGTATTTATCACCAACACAGTGCCAAATCCAAGATATTTGTCGAGCCGCGGTTAAAAATGACCCGCTAGCAGTCGAAACCATCAAACAAGTGGGTTTACACTTAGGTAAAGCTATTGCGATTGCCATTAACCTATTTAACCCACAAAAAGTAGTTTTAGCGGGTGAATTGACTGAAGCAGCTGAAGTTTTACTTCCCTCAATTCAAAGTTGCATTAATACACAAGTATTAAAAGAATTCAGAGAAGAGCTTCCTGTCGTCACATCTGAGCTTGACCATCGTTCTGCCATAGGGGCTTTTGCCTTGACTAAACGTGCGATGCTTAACGGAGAATTGCTTCAACAGCTGTTAGAAAAGTAATTTATCGTTGATAAATTATACTTTTTACGTTGAATGTGTACTTTTCTGATCTTCATTGTAAAATAAGTCTAAAATTCAATCAGTAATATTCAAAGAAAAAGAAATGTAGCGTGAGTTTTTCACCTCATTTCTTTTTTTATACCCATTGTTCTCCATCTTTTCCCTCTTTGACTTAATATCATTTCTCTTACTGCTTTGTTTTTTCTTTTTATTCACACTCTATCTAGCCTTATTCTTTGAGATATTTTTCATCAACAAGGTTGTTTTTTGGATCTTTTTTCGACAAAATGATTAACCATCGAGCAAACGGACACGTTTCTCGAAAATTAATGCAAAAAGCAGTTGACGGATTTGTCTGTAATACGCATAATGCGCCCCGCAACGCCGACGAAGGTTATGCAAAAAAAGATGGCTATGTAGCTCAGCTGGTTAGAGCACAACACTCATAATGTTGGGGTCACAGGTTCGAATCCCGTCATAGCCACCATCTTTTTGCGGGAGTGGCGAAATTGGTAGACGCACCAGATTTAGGTTCTGGCGCCGCAAGGTGTGCGAGTTCAAGTCTCGCCTCCCGCACCATTTTAACCTCGTCAAGAATTTATCAGTTGGGATATCGCCAAGCGGTAAGGCACCAGGTTTTGATCCTGGCATTCCCAGGTTCGAATCCTGGTATCCCAGCCATATTTCTGATAAATAAGTGTGTTGACAATTGAATTAGCGGATGGGGTATCGCCAAGCGGTAAGGCACCAGGTTTTGATCCTGGCATTCCCAGGTTCGAATCCTGGTACCCCAGCCATCTTTCAAAAGAAAGATAGCTAGATTCAATACGGCTATGTAGCTCAGCTGGTTAGAGCACAACACTCATAATGTTGGGGTCACAGGTTCGAATCCCGTCATAGCCACCATTTTTTGGGATATCGCCAAGCGGTAAGGCACCAGGTTTTGATCCTGGCATTCCCAGGTTCGAATCCTGGTATCCCAGCCATATTTTGAAAGAGAGACTCGCTGAGCGAGTCTTTTTTTCTCCAAGTTGTTGCGGGAGTGGCGAAATTGGTAGACGCACCAGATTTAGGTTCTGGCGCCGCAAGGTGTGCGAGTTCAAGTCTCGCCTCCCGCACCATTGATTACTAACGTGTTTATCACGAATCAACAGATAAGACTCGCATAGCGGGTCTTTTTTGTTTCTGTCTCTAGCGTTTTCCCTATCTGCTATCTAAATATCATTTCTTCTACATCTTTTTTTATCCTCCTGATCTCAAAGACCAATAAGCTCCACACCAACATTTTTATTTATTCTCATCATTCCACACATTATTGCTCCCTCTGTACATATACCGCCCTAAATACTATACTCCCCTATAGTATATTTAAGGATTATGTATGCCACACTCACCAGCAGAAAAAAAAGCCGCGTTAACTCGTGTAAGAAAAATTAAAGGGCAACTTCTTGCATTAGAAACTGCCCTTGAAAATGAAAACGAATGCGGTCAGGTATTACAACAAATTGCTGCCATCAGAGGTGCTATCAACGGCCTGATGGCTGGTGTGCTCGAAAGTCATTTACGTGAAGGTCTTATGGATGCCGTCGCTTCTCCTGAAGATCAAAAAAATTCCGTTGATGATGCCATTTCACTTATCCGCACTTACCTGCGTTAATAACAAAAAAGGATACACCATGAAATCTCGTGCTGCGGTCGCATTTGGACCAGGAGAACCTTTAAAAATCGTTGAAGTTGATGTGATGCCACCAAAAGCAGGTGAAGTACTCATAAAAATCAGCCACACGGGCGTTTGCCATACAGACGCTTTTACGCTTTCTGGTGATGATCCTGAAGGTGTATTCCCTGCTATTCTTGGTCATGAAGGCGCAGGTGTGGTTGTCGAAGTCGGTGAAGGTGTCACCAGTGTTAAACCGGGCGATCACGTTATTCCTCTGTACACAGCTGAATGTGGCGAATGCTTATTTTGTAAATCAGGCAAAACAAACTTATGTGTTGCAGTCAGAGCAACGCAAGGTAAAGGTTTAATGCCAGATGGGACAACACGTTTTTCTTACAACGGACAGCCTATTTATCACTATATGGGATGCTCTACTTTTAGCGAATACACTGTGGTGGCTGAAGTTTCTTTGGCAAAAATCAATCCAGAAGCCAATCACGAAGAAGTTTGCTTATTAGGCTGTGGTGTAACAACAGGTATTGGCGCGGTTCACAATACAGCAAAAGTGCAAGAAGGTGACTCTGTAGCTGTGTTTGGTTTAGGCGGTATTGGTCTTGCCGTTCTTCAAGGTGCAAGACAAGCCAAAGCTGGTCGTATTTTTGCTATCGATACAAATCCTGAAAAATTTGCTTTAGCACGCCAATTTGGTGCAACTGACTGCTTAAATCCTAACGACTACGACAAGCCTATTCAGCAAGTACTTGTTGAAATGACACAATGGGGTGTTGACCATACTTTTGAATGTATTGGTAACGTTAATGTCATGAGAGCTGCATTAGAAAGTGCGCATCGCGGTTGGGGTCAATCCATTATTATTGGTGTAGCCGGTGCAGGACAAGAGATCTCAACCCGTCCATTCCAATTAGTTACTGGACGCTCATGGAAAGGTACTGCTTTTGGCGGTGTTAAAGGACGTAGTCAATTACCTGGTATGGTTGAGGATGCAATGAAAGGTAATATCGAACTTAAGCCTTTTGTTACCCATAAACTGCCATTAGAAAAAATTAATGAAGCTTTTGATTTAATGCACGAAGGTAAATCAATCCGAACTGTTATTCATTTCGATTAACCATTCTCAAACCTATGTCTCATAGGTTTGTCTTTGTTTTTAAAGGAGTCAAAATGGAAAGGATTGAACGTCACGCCTGTTTTGGTGGTTGGCAAGAAGTTTATCAACATACATCAAAGACGTTAAATTGTGAGATGAAATTTGCCATCTATCTTCCTCCTATGGAAGAAGCGCAAAAATACCCTGTTTTATATTGGTTATCAGGCTTAACCTGCAACGAGCAAAATTTTATTACTAAATCAGGTGCTCAACAATTTGCAGCACAACACGGCATTGTTTTAGTGGTACCTGATACTAGTCCTCGCGGTGAAAATGTCGCTGATGATAATGCTTATGATTTAGGGCAAGGCGCTGGTTTTTACCTTAATGCAACACAATCGCCGTGGAATGCTCATTACAATATGTATGACTACATTGTTGATGAACTTCCTGCACTAATAGAAACACATTTTCCAGTGACTCATCGATGTGCTATTAGTGGACATTCAATGGGTGGACATGGTGCATTAACGATTGCATTGCGAAATTCTACACGCTACAGCAGTGTGTCAGCGTTTTCTCCTATTGTGGCACCATCAGTTGTTCCTTGGGGTAAAAAAGCGTTTAGCGCTTATTTAGGTGATGATACGACACAGTGGCAACAATATGATGCGGTTGAATTAATTAACCAAGCAGAAAGTGTGTTACCTATGCGTGTTGATGTCGGACTTGATGATCCTTTCTATCAAGAGCAACTGAAGCCTGAATTATTTGCACAAGCTTGCGATACAAAACAGTTCCCTTATCAACTGAATTTACATCAAGGGTACGATCACAGTTACTATTTTGTGGCAAGTTTTATTGGCGAGCATATTGCTTTTCATGCCAAGCATTTAAAAGCGTAATAATTATGCGATGATCTTATTGTTGATATCCAACTCAGATCATCGCATTTCTAATTATTTAATACCTAACGCATAACGCAATGCTGCTTCTTTCGCTTTTCCTGCATGTTGAGCTGCTAAAAGGCCGATATTTCTAACGACTTTTAAACCCGGTAGTTGGTGACTAAAGGCGTGATAAAATACGTCCATACCCGCTTGCATAACTAAATTATCAGGCATACGACGACGCTGGTATTTTTTCAATAACGCCATTGAATCCCAAGGCTCGAAATGTTTTTTAGCCTCAGCCACTAAGTCCAAGAAACAATCCACATCACGATAACCTAAGTTAACGCCCTGTCCTGCTAATGGATTAATGGTGTGAGCCGCATCTCCCAACAAAACAATCCCTTTATCAACATAACGACTTGCATGCTGACGTGTTAATGGAAATGAACCTGCAGCAATAGGTGTCGCTTTGCCTAATCGCTCAGGGAAAGCGTGTTGAATTTCTTTTTCTAACTGCACCATCGACATGTTTTGCAGTTTTCTAATTCTGTCAGGCGAATCATACCAAACCAAACAAGCCCAATTATCAAAAAGCGGTAAATAAGCACGAGGACCTGAAGGGTAAAAGCGTTGCCATGTACCCTTTTCAGGAGGTAATTCTGTTTTCACCGTGATCAGCATACAAGATTGGCGATATTGCCAGCCATTGCTACCAATACCCGCAAATTGGCGCACTTGAGAATTGGCACCATCTGCACCTACCACTAAATTTGTAGTGACTTCACGACCATCAGAAAGCGTTACTTTCCATTTATCATCCAAATAAGTCATTTTACTTAGACTATTTGGACATAATAAAGTGATATTGCTATAACGTTCAGCCTCTTGCCAAAGAGCTAATTGCAAAATTCGGTTTTCAACCATATACCCTAATTCAGGTAAACCTAAGCTTTTAGCATCAAAAATCACATGGGCATTTTCTTCTTCCCATGTTTCTAAGGTAAGATAAGGCGCAGAACGCATAGCTAAAACATGTTGCCATGCACCTAATTGTTTTAATAGACTAACGGACGCGCAACTAATCGCAGAAATACGGATATCAGGATGAGATGACGCATCAAAAGGTGCTGGAGACTGTCGTTCAATCATTGCAACACGCAATCCTTCTTGCGCCAGCCCAATTGCAACAGCAGCGCCAATCATCCCGCCACCAGCGATGATTGCATCAAAATCGTTTTTTACATTACTTATCATTGTTATGCCATAACTCATTACTTTAAATAATAGGTAAGCGCTGTTTCAGTTTATTTCTATTAAACTAAACGCCATAGAGAATTAGCGCCGACTTGCTCTAGTCACTGACCACACAAATGACTACAATAACCGCCTTATTGGCTTATTACACGCAACGTTTTCCAATGATTAGCTATTGTCTCACTGAAAATACCGGATTTACACAATGTCGACGATAAAAAAACTGTACATTAAAACTTGGGGCTGTCAGATGAATGAGTACGATTCATCCAAAATGGCAGACCTACTCGAAAGCACCCACGGTTATCAGTTAACCGATGTCGCCGAAGATGCGGACATTCTACTGCTAAATACCTGTTCTATCCGTGAGAAAGCACAAGAAAAAGTCTTTCATCAGTTAGGACGTTGGAAATATTTTAAAGATAATAAACCCGATATTATCATTGGCGTCGGCGGTTGTGTTGCTTCTCAAGAAGGTGAATACATCCGTCAACGTGCGCAGTGTGTCGATATTATCTTCGGACCACAGACTTTACACCGTTTGCCTGAAATGATTAATCAGGTTAAAGGCACTAAAAGCCCTGTTGTCGATATCAGCTTCCCTGAAATCGAAAAATTTGATCGTTTACCAGAACCTCGTGCTGAAGGCCCTTCTGCTTTCGTTTCCATCATGGAAGGCTGTAACAAATACTGCTCTTTCTGCGTAGTTCCTTACACTCGTGGTGAAGAAGTTAGCCGTCCTTGTGATGATGTGTTATTTGAAATTGCTCAATTAGCGGCACAAGGTGTGCGCGAAGTAAACTTGTTAGGTCAAAACGTTAACGCCTATCGTGGTGCCACTTTTGATGGTCAAATCTGTAGTTTTGCTGAATTAATTCGCTTAGTTGCCGCAATTGATGGTATTGACCGCGTTCGCTTTACTACCAGCCACCCTATCGAATTTACTGACGATATTGTTGCCGTTTATGAAGATACACCTGAATTAGTCAGCTATTTACACTTACCAGTGCAAAGTGGTTCTGACCGCATTCTAACATTAATGAAGCGTAACCATACTGCACTTGAATATAAGAGCATTATTCGCAAACTACGCAAAGCACGTCCTGATATTCTGATAAGTTCAGACTTTATCATTGGTTTCCCGGGTGAAACTCAAGACGACTTTGAAAAAACCATGCAATTAATTGCGGATGTTAATTTCGATATGAGCTTTAGTTTCATCTATTCAGCACGTCCAGGCACACCAGCTGCAGATTTACCTGATGATGTCAGTGAAGATGAGAAGAAACAGCGTTTATATCTGCTACAACAGCGCATCAATCAGCAAGCGATGAATTTTAGCCGTGCAATGTTAAATACTGTACAGCGTATTCTGGTAGAAGGGCCTTCACGTAAAAATGTGATGGAGCTTTCTGGCCGTACTGAGAACAACCGTGTGGTTAACTTTGAAGGTACACCGGATATGATTGGTAAATTCGTTGATGTTGAGATTGTTGACGTTTATGCCAACTCACTACGTGGTAAAGTCGTTAGAACGGAAGATCAAATGGATTTACGTATTCACGAATCTCCAGAATCCGTTATTGCACGTACACGTAAAGAAGATGAATTAGGGGTGGGTGTTTACCAACCTTAATTGATCAGATTTAACAAAAGGATAATCAGTGACAGTAATAGCACATGCACAGGTAGCGACCCAAGAAATCTTCTTAGAGCCAGCTGACAATGCCCGTTTAATGAGCCTATGTGGCCCATTTGACGATAATATTAAGCAACTTGAGCGCCGTTTAGGTATCGAGATTAATCATCGTGATAACCGTTTTAAACTCACGGGAAAATCATTGTGTGTCAATGCAGCCGCAGGTATTTTACGTCGCCTGTATGTGGAAACCTCGCCTATTAAAGGCGTGATCCCCGATATCGACCCTGAACAAATTCACCTAGCAATCAAAGAAAGCCGTGTGCTTGAGCAAAGTGATGAGCATGTTCCTGAATTTGGAAAATCGACCAATATTCGAACTAAGCGGGGTGTGATAAAACCTCGTACACCAAATCAGGCACAATATATTGCCAATATCCAGACCCATGATATTACTTTTGGTATTGGGCCTGCGGGGACAGGGAAAACTTATCTGGCTGTTGCTGCTGCTGTTGATGCTCTAGAACGTCAAGAAGTGCGTCGTATTTTATTAACGCGTCCTGCGGTTGAAGCTGGTGAAAAACTGGGCTTTTTACCAGGCGATTTAAGTCAAAAAGTCGATCCCTATTTACGACCACTTTATGATGCGTTATTTGAGATGTTAGGTTTTGAAAAAGTTGAGAAACTAATAGAGCGTAATGTCATTGAAGTCGCGCCCCTCGCCTATATGCGTGGACGCACATTAAATGACGCCTTTATCATTCTTGATGAAAGCCAAAACACCACCATCGAACAGATGAAAATGTTCTTAACGCGTATTGGCTTTAACTCTAAAGCGGTTGTCACTGGGGATATTACCCAAATTGACCTGCCAAGAGGTAATAAATCAGGCTTACGTCATGCCATTGAAGTTTTATCTGATGTCAATGATTTAAGTTTTAACTTTTTCCACAGTGAAGACGTTGTTCGCCATCCTGTGGTTGCCAAAATTGTTATCGCCTATGAAGCTTGGGAAACGGAAGATCAAAAACGCCGCCAAGCAATCAAAGCAGAAAAAGAGAAGCTTCAGAGAGAAAATCATGAATGAAGTTATCCTTGATTTACAAGTAGCAAGTGAAAATACGCAAGGGCTTCCTACTGAAGCCCAATTTATGACATGGTTGGAAGCGGTGTTACCGCAGTTTCAACCTGTAAGTGAAGTGACTATTCGCATTGTTGATGAAGCAGAAAGTCACGAACTGAACCTCACTTATCGCGGAAAAGACAGACCGACTAACGTGCTTTCTTTTCCTTTTGAGGCACCACCTGAAATAGAATTGCCTCTATTAGGTGATTTGATTATTTGCCGTCAAGTAGTAGAAAAAGAGGCGGTTGAACAGAGTAAGACTGTTGAAGAGCATTGGGCACACATGGTTATTCATGGATGTCTGCATCTTTTGGGCTATGATCATATTGAAGATGATGAAGCCGAAGAAATGGAAGGTTTAGAGACAGAAATCTTACAAAATTTAGGTTATGCAGATCCCTATTTAATTGAAAAAGAGTAACAGTTCTCTTATTTTTATGATAAATACTATATCTAATTAACCATTCAATGAGGAAAAGTAGTTAAAACGCCATGAGCGACGACCAATCTTCGAGTAACGATAACCCTGGTCCTAAGAAAGGGTTTCTCACACTGCTTAATCAGTGGTTCCACGGTGAACCTAAAAACCGTGATGATCTGATGGAGCTTATCCGCGATTCTGAACAGAAAGAATTAATTGATCCTGACACCCGCGACATGCTTGAAGGGGTAATGGATATTGCTGAACAACGCGTTCGGGACATAATGATCCCTCGCTCTCAAATCGTCACACTAAAACGCAATCAAACCCTTGATGAATGTTTAGATGTGATTATTGATTCAGCACATTCCCGTTTCCCTGTCATTAGCGAAGACAAAGATCATATTGAAGGCTTATTAATGGCAAAAGATTTACTGCCATTTATGCGTACTGACGCAGAGCCATTTAGTATGGATAAAGTCTTACGCTCTGCTGTTGTTGTGCCTGAAAGCAAACGGGTTGATCGCCTATTAAAAGAGTTCCGCTCTCAACGCTATCATATGGCGATTGTGATCGATGAATTCGGAGGCGTATCTGGGCTCGTCACAATTGAGGATATTCTTGAACTTATCGTAGGCGAAATTGAAGATGAGTATGATGATGAGGATGATATTGATATTCGTCCGTTGAGTCGTCACGCTTACTCAGTTCGAGCTTTAACCCAGATAGAAGATTTCAATGAAGCGTTCGGTACACATTTCAGCGATGAAGAAGTTGATACAATTGGCGGTTTAGTTATGCAAGCCTTTGGTCACCTTCCTGCTCGTGGTGAAACTATTACCATTGATAATTACCAATTTAAAGTTGTTATGGCAGATAGCCGTAAGATCATTCAGGTTTATGTGCATATCCCCGATGATGCACCAATCCCTGAACTAGGTAATGATGCATAGGATATCAATGAATAAGATCTCTTTCTTAAACCGCCAGTGGGTTCGTGCCCTTCTGGCGGTTTTTTTCGGTGCCATTGGCACATTAGCATTTTCGCCATTTGATTTTTGGCCTGCGGCGTTAATTTCACTACTTGGCTTATTACTGATAATCACTCACCGCACAGCTCGTCAAGGTGCATTCCTTGGTTTTGCTTGGGGATTTGGGTTATTTGGTAGCGGTGTAAATTGGGTTTACGTCAGTATCGCTGATTTTGGTGGTATGCCGTTTGCAATAAATATCTTTTTAGTGATTTTATTAGCTCTCTATTTATCACTCTACACGCTATTATTTGCAGGATCACTGAATAAGTTTTTCCCCAAACCAACACTCTGGCGATTTGTATTTGCTGCTCCTGCGCTATGGCAAATCACCGAATTTTTAAGAGGTTGGGTATTATCAGGCTTTCCTTGGTTGCAGTTTGGTTATAGCCAGATTGATGGCCCATTAAAAGGTATTGCACCTATTTTTGGTGTCACCATGATAACGCTGCTTTTAACCGTTATTAGTGGATTAATTGCATTTACAATCTATCGTAAATCAATTTACAGCCTTGTGATTGCACTGCTTTTATTAGTATTACCTATCAGCTTTAAATCCTATCAATGGTATCAACCTTTGCCTGATGAAACGCAAGAAATTGCATTAGTCCAAGGTAATATCGCACAATCTTTAAAATGGGAACCAGGTACATTAGAGAGCACATTAAAGACCTATCTCACCTTAAGTCGCCCTTTTATTGGTAATGCAAATCTCATTATTTGGCCTGAATCCGCTATCCCTGATGTTGAAATTCAACAACAAAACTTTTTAGCAGAATTAGATAAGCAATTAAGAGAGCAAGATACCCATTTAATGACGGGAATTATTGATGCTCGGCCGACATTAGAAGGCTATCGTTTTTACAATAGTGTCATCACATTAGGTGAACACTATGCTTATCAATACCCGGCAACAGATCGCTATAACAAACATCACCTTGTTCCTTTTGGTGAATATGTACCATTAGAATCACTATTACGCCCACTTGCGCCTTTCTTTAATTTACCTATGTCATCATTAAGTCAAGGTGAATATGTACAACCTCAGCTTACTGTTAATGATGCCAAAATAACCGCAGCTATTTGCTACGAAATTATCTTAGGTGAGCAAGTTCGCGCTAATTTCAAACCTGATACACGATTCTTATTAACGATTTCTAATGATGCGTGGTTTGGCAATTCAATCGGCCCTTGGCAGCATTTTCAAATGGCAAGAATGCGCTCTCTTGAGTTAGGAAGACCATTATTACGTTCGACAAATAACGGTATTACAGCCTTTATTGCAGCCAACGGTGATGTAATTTCTCAACTTCCTCAATTTGAAGAAGGTGCTTTAGCGGAAAAAATGACACCAACAACAGGACTAACTCCTTATTACAAATGGGGTAATACACCATTGTGGATATTGGTTGGATTATTTTTTGTCATCGCCTTTATTAAACGCCGTAATTAAAATGAATAAAGCCCAACCCTATTAAGTTAATATTAATTAGGTTGGGCTTTTTCTAATAAGAGAGCTTTTTCATGGATCATTATCCTGAACATATTCTCGATGCCATTTGGCAAAGAGCTAAAGAAATATCAACAGATAATGAAACAAAGGGCTTTCGTACAGATAAAGAAAATAAATGGATCCAACGCCAGATGTTCAATCAACAAGAACATGAATTTGGCTGGGTATTGTCAAAAAAACCAGAGTCAATTAGCCAACTTATTGAAGACAAAACCATTGTACCTGTGCATTGGAAAACAGCGATTATCGATCAACAAAAACAAGAAGCTGAGTCTAAACGCGTTAATGTCACTCAACTTGACCAATCTGCACTATCCCAATTAATTCAGTCATCCGCAGATATTCAATCTTATTGGCAATATGCCCATAAAATTTCCAGCGATAACGAAGAAAAGGGTTTCCGTAAAGATTATTACGGTTATGTTATTCAGCAAAATGCGTTTAGAGATAAACAGCATCAATATGGCTGGACATTAGCTCAATTAACCCCTGCTAATAAAAATAATGACCCCGTTATTCCTATTAATATTGTGCCAATACATATTAATACTGCAAAACGCATTGCCGATGAAAAGGCATTAATTGCCCAAAATACCCAAGAAGCAAAAATTGAACGCAGACGTAAAAATATTATTTATGAAATAATCTATTTTATTGTCAGCTTACCCAGCACCCTTTTTTCTTTACTAAAATTCTGATAGCTAATTTAGATAGACGCCCACCATAAACGTAGTTTTAATCCCCACGAAGATGACCAACCACTTGTAAAGCCTACCATTTCTCCTTTATAAACAATAACAAATGAAGGTGTTGCACTAATTTCCCACTGTTGAGAAATATCCCCTCGAGTATCATTTATGACAGGAAAAACCAGACCTTTAGATTGAATACCGCGCTCTAACTTTGCGTTATCACCAGAACGGATCGCAACAGATGTCACGTTGTAACCATCTTGTGCTAACGAATTTACTGATGGTGTTGTTAGTTTACAAACCCCGCACCAAGTTGCCCAAAAATAGATTAATAAGGGCTTTTCAGCACTCAATTCAGCCAATGAAACAACTTTATTATCAACCGTATAAAGCTCAGGTAAATTCGTTAAGGATGGTGGCGTAGGTTGTCGCCACCAATCCATTGCAAAAGAAGCTATAACGAAAATGACAACCAGAACAATCAGTTCTTTACTCCACTTTCGTAAGCGACTACGCATTATTTTTTCACTTTATCCAGTTGTTCTTTTACAATCACTTCTAGCTGAGCGTAATCAACGGCACCCGGAATAACCATATCGCCAACGACAGTTGCAGGTGTACCTTGAATACCTAATTTGCGAGAAAGATCCAAGTTGTTTTGTAACGCTTTTAAGCTTTCATCCGTCAATTTCACTTTGCTAGTATTGGTTGTTTTCATTGCATCATCAATACTTGCATTATCTAACATTGTTTTCTTCTGCATTAAACGTTGGTGTAATGCTAAGAATGCTTTTGGATCTTCTTTCCAAACTGAAAGTACAGCTTGAGAAGCTTTTGCAGAACTTTCACCTTTAAACGGCAATGGTTTAATCACCACGGCAACTTCAGGATAATCTTTTGTAATTTGTTCTAATAATGGATCGAAGCGTTTGCAGTAAGGGCAGTTATAATCAGTAAAAGAAACCAACACTAATTTAGCGTCCTTTGCACCAATACGAGGACTTGCAGCATCATTATATAACGCGTCATGCTCTGCTTTTAATGCAGTACGGAACTGAGCTTGTTGCTCATCTGCTTTCTGTGCCTGTAATGCTGTGATGGCCTCTTCCAGAATTTCTGGGTTTTTAATTAACGTGTCACGAACCAGTGCACGAACTTCTTTTTCCTGATCAGCACTTAATGCCGCAGCTTGCACATTTGCACCAAAAAGTAACGAAGAGATAACCAGTGCAGAAAGTGTTTTTTTCATTATTGGGCTCCTTTAGCCTCTGAAAGAACTGTCAATGTTGAATCTTTATTTAAAATAGGGGGTAAAACCACGCCATCTTTATGGCAAGGCCCATAAACTTGGTTAAATGGTACTGCAACTTGACCACGTTGTTTTAAAAACTGAGTGATTTTATCAGAGGGTTTAGTCCAATCCCCTCTTAATGCGACAACATCTGGCGCTGAAAGTGCAGCCTGAATCTCTTCTCGCAATAATACATTGTATTTGTTTGCTTTGCAGGTAACACACCAATCTGCTGTTACATCGACAAATACACGTTTATTATCTGCTAATGCTTGGTGTATCGCTTCTTCTGATAAAGGTTGCCAATTTATCGTATCTTGACCTGCGAGTGTTTGGCTTGCTGGTTGCTCCACAAATAGATAGGTGCTCCCTCCTAAAAATAGGGCAATAACAGCCGAAATAAATACCGTTTTTTTGCCATAATGCCGTGCTATCGCAAACAATAAAAGCAGAGTAATGGCAATAAAAATAGCCATTACGATTGGTAATCCTAGATGTGGAATAAGTAATGTAATTAACCAAATACTGGACAATAACATCATAAAGCCTAATACCACTCTTAGGCGATTCATCCATTTACCCGGTTTTGGTAGCGCTTTGGCAATAGATGGGAATATAGCCACTAAGATCCAAGGCAAACTCATTCCAATCCCTAGAGCGGTAAAAATAAGCCATAGCTCATTTAGAGGCGCAATAAGTGCATAAGCGACAGCGGTTCCTAAAAATGGTGCTGAACAAGGCGTTGCGAGTAAAGTTGCAAATGCACCTTCCCAAAAGTGTCGGCTATATCCTTGCCCACCTGCTGTTGCCATTTTAGTATTTATATTGCTACTTAAACGCAGTTCAAATAATCCAAATAGATTTGCAGTAAAAATAGCAGTAACTAATACCATAAAACCAATAAACCAAGGACTTTGGAATTGGATCCCCCAACCTAAGGCTTCTTGGCTATAACGTAAGCCTGTCATAAACAGAGCTAGCGCCCAAAATGAAACTAAGATGCCTAGAACAGAAACAGAAAATTGCTTGCGAATAACCCCTTTATCACGATTTTCAAGATGCAGAATTGATCCCATTTTCATCGCAAGTACAGGTAATACACAAGGCATCAAATTCAGAATTAAGCCACCCAATAGAGCAAAAGCGAGAATACTCCAAAGCCCAACACCTGAATTGGCGGCGGGAGCAATCTCCGCTCCTCCATGCCCTATGGTGTCATTAACTTGGCGAGAAAAACCTTGGTCAGTAATAACAAAAGAAAGCACCTTACCTGAAATATCACCGGCAGCATCGCCCCAATCATCAGTCACATCAACGGTGACAAATAGGTTTTTATCTTGATGATTTAATTTTGGAATGCCATAAAGCATACCTTCAGGAGGATCGAGATAAATATTAGGTTTAACCCAAGTGCCTTGCTCTCTTTGTAAAGAGATTGTGAGTTGGCTATTGTTATAACCAGAAGAAACTGATGATACTAATCCTGTTCCAACAGGAATTTTTGCCATTGCCTGATTATATTGCCATTCAAAATCAGCAGGCACAGGTTCAGTAAGATCCAAGTCTAAAGTGTAATCAGTCAAAATACAGACATTACTGCATGTTGATAGAGTTAAAACTCCTGTTAAACGATCAGTCTGAACAGAGGATAGCTCAATAGGAAAAACAACTTGTTTGTCATAGCCTTGAGTATAAATACCCGCCACATCAAAAGCTGAAGGTGATGGCCAATGCCAAGTTATTGCGCTTACATCTTGCGACCAATTAATTTCAGGGGCAACGCCACCTTCTCCTGGAGAACGCCAATACGTTTTCCATCCAGACTCAAGCTGTACCTCAAGTAAAAGTTTCACGTCACCTGCTGGGGACTTTTGTGCTGTCGCCCTAACTTGTGCATGAGAATTATCAGGCATGGTTAGCCAGCCTGTATCTGCTGCTTGAGAGGTAGATAAAGTAAATAGCGTTAGTATCAACGCCATAACAAAAGAACGAAACATAACAACTCCCTAAAAATTCCTACAACGCTACACATAGAGCCACGCCCAAATTAGACGCGCAATCTTTTAGCTAAAAGGAAATTTCTAATCCCTCAAAATACAATAATGAAGGTGAAGTCTGATTGGAGGTGGTGGATGATGATGTTTTTTCTGATTACGCTGGCGCGACACATAAATGGCAGCCATGCTTAGCAATAGTAACACAGCCCATGAATGGAAAAATGGCTCGATTGTTAATGGGGGAACAGATAGCAATGATTTGGCGCTTAATTCACAGGTAGACAACGAATAGGTATGCTCTGTTACGCTATTCTCATCGGCAATCGGTGTTGATAGTGGGTATTGTGTTTGAGATACAGCCGTTGCTAAGCGCTCACTAATGATGTGGGCACCTAATGAACGCTGAACAATACAACACAAGATCAGCAAAACTGTTATCACCACTAGCCAGCGACCTGACCGCCAATTACTCATAGATGTTCCTCATCAATATGACCCGCTATCTTAACGGTAATCCACAGACAAACAACTCCTTAAGACAAACTTTACAAATCCCTACTTAGCTTATTTTTCTCATCATCTCAATTTTTCATCTTTAACCTTTATTTCTATAAGGTTTCTACTACAATAATTTTAAATATTGAAAACAACTTCCAAAAAAATAATCAACTACATTTGATTTCATTCTTTTATTGGGAGATACCTCTCGTATTTCACAAATTACACTTCCCAACAGTATGTTATTTGTTCTATCTATTAACATTATCAAAACAAATTAAAACAAAAAAGTAACACAAAGCAAAACACAAATATCACTTATCACCATGACAGGAGTTATTATGCGGATGCGTAAACTAGCATTATCATTAATGATTTTAGGGGCTGCAGTAGCTGTGCAAGCAGAAGAACTCACTGGAACCTTAAAGAAAATCAATGACAACGATATTATCATCGTTGGGCACAGAGAATCCTCTGTTCCTTTCTCTTACTATGATAATCAACAAAAAGTAGTTGGTTATTCTCAAGACTATTCCAACCTCATTGTACAGGCTGTGAAAGACAAAATAGGCAAACCAAACTTACAAGTTCGCCTCATTCCTATTACTTCTCAGAATCGTATTCCATTATTACAAAATGGCACATTTGATTTTGAGTGTGGTTCAACAACCAACAATGAAGCTCGTCAACAACAAGCTAGCTTCTCTAATACTATTTTCATCGTAGGTACACGTTTACTGGCGAAAAAAGACAGTGGAATTAAAGATTTCGCTGATCTATCAGGTAAAAACGTTGTTGTAACATCAGGAACAACGTCTGAAATGTTACTCAACAAATTAAATGATGAGAAAAAGATGAATATGCGCATTATCAGCGCAAAAGATCATGGAGACTCATTCCGTACACTTGAATCAGGTCGTGCCGTTGCCTTTATGATGGATGATGCATTACTGGCTGGTGAACGTGCTAAAGCGAAAAAACCGGGTGAGTGGGAAATTGTAGGAACCCCACAATCTGAAGAAGCTTATGGTTGTATGTTCCGTAAAGATGACGCTCAATTCAAAGCGTTAATTGATGAAACTATCGCTAAAGCACAAAAATCAGGTGAAGCAGAAAAATCATTTAATCGCTGGTTTAATGCACCGATCCCACCTAAAAATCTTAACTTAGAATTCACCATCTCGGATGAAATGAAAACATTGTTTGCATCACCAAATGATAAAGCATTGAACTAAAAACACATAAGCAGTTGATGCAAAATAAATAATTATAAAGTATCTGTTGGACAGACAGATCAGTGAAGTTTGGGGCAGCCGTTCCCTGCCCCTCTTTTTCACCGGAGGTGAAATCATGTCGATTGATTGGGATTGGGGGATATTCTTCCAAGAAGCCCCATTCGGAAACACCACATACTTAGGATGGCTGATTTCTGGCTTTCAAGTCACTATTGCCTTATCTCTATGCGCTTGGGTTATCGCCTTTCTTGTCGGTTCTTTATTTGGAATTTTACGCACTGTACCTAATCGTTGGCTTTCAAGCTTAGGTACTGTTTATGTTGAGTTATTCCGTAACGTACCACTTATTGTTCAATTCTTTACGTGGTATCTCGTCATTCCTGAATTATTGCCTCAATCTATTGGCGACTGGTTTAAAATGGACTTAGCGCCAAATGTGCAATTTTTTGTCTCATCAGCACTCTGCTTAGGTTTATTTACCGCAGCGCGTATGTGTGAACAAGTTAGAGCCGCAATAAACTCATTACCTCGTGGTCAAAAAGCTGCAGGCTTAGCATTGGGCTTAACTTTACCCCAAACCTATCGTTATGTTTTATTACCCAATGCATACCGCGTCATTATTCCACCAATGACCTCCGAAATGCTTAATCTCGTAAAAAACTCAGCGATTGCTTCCACTATCGGGTTAATTGATATGGCTGCACAAGCAAACAAACTACTCGATTATTCAGCAAAAGCGTATGAGTCATTCACAGCAATTACTCTCGCCTATGTTTTTATCAACGTCATCATTATGTTAATCATGAATTGGCTTGAAAAACGTGTGCGTTTACCTGGCACAACAGGAGGTCAATAATGTACGAATTTGACTGGAGTTCTGTTGTTCCAAGCCTACCATTTTTAGTTGATGGAATGGCTATTACTCTAAAAATCACTGTCACTGCTATTGTGGTCGGTATTCTATGGGGAACGGTGCTTGCTGTTATGCGCTTATCTACCTTTAAGCCTATTAGCTGGTTTGCCGCCGCTTATGTTAATACCTTCCGTTCTATTCCATTAGTCATGGTATTACTGTGGTTTTATTTAATTGTGCCTAACATATTACAAAATGTTCTAGGTCTTTCACCGAAAAGTGATATCCGTTTAATTTCAGCAATGATAGCGTTCTCTTTATTTGAAGCGGCTTATTATTCTGAAATTATAAGAGCAGGTATTCAAAGTGTTAGCAAAGGGCAATTTTCAGCCTCACTTGCTTTAGGTATGACCAAGTCACAAACAATGCGTTTAGTGATCTTACCTCAAGCCTTTCGAGCCATGATCCCGCTTTTACTGACTCAAGGAATTGTATTATTCCAAGATACATCCTTAGTTTACGTTTTAAGTCTTACTGACTTTTTCAGAACAGCGGCAAATATTGGAGAACGAGATGGAACACAAGTTGAAATGATCCTCTTTGCTGGTTTTGTTTATTTTGTCATTAGCTTCGCCGCTTCGATGTTAGTAAACTTTCTTAAAAAAAGGACTACCTAGATGATTTCCCTAAAAGACGTATCCAAATGGTATGGTCAGTTTCAAGTACTGACTGAATGTTCCACTGAAGTTAAAAAGGGGGAAGTTGTTGTTGTCTGTGGGCCTTCTGGATCAGGTAAATCAACACTGATCAAAACAGTGAATGGCTTAGAGCCTATACAACAAGGCGAGATCCTTGTTAATGAAATCAAAGTAAATGATAAACATACTGATCTTGCTAAATTACGAGCAAAGGTGGGTATGGTATTCCAACATTTTGAACTCTTCCCTCATCTATCTATTATTGAAAATCTTACACTGGCACAAGTTAAAGTGCTTAATAGAGAGAAAACTACCGCAAAAGAGAAAGGGTTAAAACTATTAGAACGAGTGGGATTAACAAGCCATGCTAACAAATACCCGGCTCAACTTTCAGGTGGTCAGCAACAACGTGTCGCCATTGCTCGCGCATTATGCATGGATCCTATTGCAATGTTGTTTGATGAACCGACATCAGCACTTGATCCTGAAATGATTAATGAAGTACTTGATGTAATGGTAGAGCTGGCAAATGAAGGTATGACGATGATGGTAGTCACTCATGAAATGGGTTTTGCTAAAAAAGTCGCTGACCGTATTATTTTTATGGATGAAGGTCGAATTGTAGAAGATAGACCTAAAAATGACTTTTTTGATAATCCAAAATCAGCGCGAGCAAAAGATTTCCTCGCTAAAATTCTGCACTAATCTCCACATCCCCTCTGCTGACGTGCTTTTTTAGCACGTCAGCCCAAAATAATAATTTAGATTAACCTCGCAATTAAATATCAAGCAATCCTCTTTTCTCGCAATATCACTATTATTTTTTCACAAAATACGCATTTATTGTCTTTTTGCTTTAGTTCTTTTCAAGATATCTCGTAATTGTCTTGAAAAAGTTATGCAAACGGTGGCTTTCATTGAGATCAATAGTTGTGGCTATTAGACAAAATCAGCTATGCTATGCGAGTCTTAATTTCATAATAGCGGTTACCCTCCGGTAGCCATTAATTCACCATAGGATTATCGGTGCCATGCAAGAACAATATCGTCCCGAAGATATAGAGCAAACTATCCAGGAACACTGGGAAAAGAACAATACATTTAAAGTGACAGAAGATAATAACAAAGAAAAATATTACTGCCTGTCAATGCTACCTTATCCTTCTGGCCGACTACACATGGGACACGTCCGTAACTACACCATTGGTGACGTGATTTCCCGTTATCAACGTATGCTAGGTAAAAACGTCTTACAACCTATTGGTTGGGATGCGTTCGGTTTACCTGCAGAAGGTGCCGCAGTAAAAAATAAAACAGCTCCAGCACCATGGACTTACGAAAATATCAATTACATGAAAAGCCAGTTAAAAAAACTGGGTTTTGGTTACGATTGGGATCGCGAAGTTACTACTTGTACTCCAGAATATTATCGCTGGGAACAGTGGTTCTTTACTAAGTTATATGAAAAAGGCTTAGTTTATAAAAAGACCTCTGCTGTTAACTGGTGCCCACACGACTTAACTGTTTTAGCCAACGAACAAGTTATTGATGGCTGTTGCTGGCGTTGTGATACCCCTGTTGAACGTAAAGAAATTCCACAGTGGTTTATCAAAATTACCGAGTATGCTGAAGAGCTGTTAAATGATTTAGATACGTTAGATGAGTGGCCTGAACAAGTTAAGACCATGCAACGTAACTGGATTGGTCGCTCAGAAGGTGTCGAAATTAAATTTGATGTTGCTGATAGCGATGACACAATGACCGTTTATACAACGCGTCCAGACACATTTATGGGTGTCACTTATGTTGCAGTTGCTGCAGGTCACCCATTAGCGCAAAAAGCTGCTCAAAATAACCCTGAAGTTCAACATTTCATTGATGAATGCCGTAACATGAAAATGGCAGAAGCCGATATGGCAACAATGGAGAAAAAAGGGATTGCAACAGGCCTTTATGCTATTCATCCATTAACTAAAGAGAAAGTCGCCATTTGGGTTGCTAACTTTGTATTAATGGAATACGGCACGGGTGCTGTAATGGCGGTTCCTGGTCATGATGAACGTGACTGGGAATTTGCAACTAAATACAACTTACCAATTAAAGCCGTTATTGCAGATGCTGAAGGTAATCAACCTGACTTATCTGAAGGTGCATTAACCGAGAAAAATAGCCTGATTAACTCTGGTGAATTCTCTGGTTTAGACAACCAAGCTGGCTTTAACGCAATTGCAGATAAACTGGCACAAATGGGTGTTGGTGAGCGTAAAGTTAACTACCGTTTACGTGATTGGGGTGTTTCTCGCCAACGTTACTGGGGTGCGCCAATTCCAATGGCAACTTTAGAAGACGGTACTGTTGTTCCTGTCCCTGAAGATCAACTGCCTGTGATCCTGCCAGAAGATGTAAAAATGGACGGGATCACCAGCCCAATCAAAGCAGATCCAGAGTGGGCAAAAACCACAATCAATGGTCAGCCAGCGCTACGTGAAACTGATACTTTCGACACCTTTATGGAATCTTCTTGGTATTACGCTCGTTATACCTGCCCAGATTACGATAAAGGCATGTTAGATCCGAAAGCAGCTAATTATTGGTTGCCTGTTGACTGGTATATTGGTGGTATTGAACACGCCATCATGCACTTAATGTATTTCCGCTTCTTCCATAAACTGATGCGTGATGCAGGTTTAGTGAACTCTGATGAACCAGCAAAACGCTTACTGTGCCAAGGCATGGTATTAGCTGATGCGTTCTACCACACTGGTGAAGATGGTGCTCGTCATTGGGTATCTCCAGCTGAAGCTATCGTTGAACGCGATGAGAAAAACCGCATCATTAAAGCAACTGACAGTGAAGGTCATGAACTGACTTATGCTGGCATGAGCAAAATGTCTAAATCTAAAAACAACGGTATCGACCCACAAACGATGGTTGAACGTTATGGCGCAGATACCGTTCGTTTATTTATGATGTTTGCAGCACCACCAGAATTAACTCTAGAATGGCAGGAATCTAGCGTTGAAGGCGCAAACCGTTTCTTACGTCGTTTATGGCGTTTAGTTCACGAGCACACTCAAAAAGGAGCGACACAGTCTCTTGATCTTTCTGCACTAACAGAAGAACAAAAAGATTTGCGTCGTGACTTACATAAAACGATTGCGAAAGTATCTGATGACGTAGGTCGCCGTTTAGCCTTTAATACCGCAATTGCTGCCATTATGGAGTTAATGAATAAATTAACTCGTGCAACACAAGAAACAGAACAAGATCGTGCTTTAATGCAAGAAGCATTAGAAGCCATTGTTCGTATGCTTTCTCCAATCATCCCTCATGCTTGTTTTGTTATGTGGCAGGCATTAGGTGGAAAAGAGGACGTTGATGTTGCACCATGGCCTGTTGCTGATGAAGAAGCAATGGTTGATGACACCAAACTGATCATCGTTCAAGTGAATGGTAAAGTACGCGGTCGAGTCACTGTTCCGGCTAATTCAGAAAAAGAATATGTTCAGGAAATGGCGACAAAAGAGTACAGTGTTGCTAAATACTTGGAAGATGTGACTATTCGTAAAGTCATCTATGTTCCTGGAAAATTACTGAACATCGTTGTTGGCTGATAAGGAGGCCTAGTGCGATATCTACTTTCGCTATTTTTCGGTTTAGCGGTGTTAATCACCGCTGGCTGTGGTTTTCACCTTCAAGGTAAAACGCAGGTTCCAGCAGAATTAAAAACGCTTTATCTTAGCTCTGGTGACCCTTATGGCCCATTATCTCGTGTAATGCGTCAACAACTTAGACTGAGTGGTGTTCAGCTTGTTGAAAATCCAACGGCAAATATCCCTATTCTAAAAATTGTCGGTTCATCAGAAAGTAAAGAGACCGTTTCTGTGTATCAAGACGGTAAATCAGCAGAACGTCAATTAACATTTGTGCTTGATGCACAAGTGATTATGCCTGATGGTACGATTTACCCAATTTCATCACAGGTTTCACGTCCATTCTTCGATAACCCATTAGAAGCATTAGCGAAAGATGCTGAAAATGACATTATCAAGCAAGAGATGCGTGAACAAGCGACAGCAATATTAGTGCGTAAATTATTGGTTGTTCACAATGCAGAACGCCAAAAGAGCGCACAAGCTGAGCAGGCAAAACAGATAATCTCACCCGCCAAATGATCCGCTTATATCCAGAACAACTGAATGCGCAGCTCCAAGAGGGGCTGCGCCAAAGTTACCTACTCTGGGGTAATGAACCTCTATTACTCCAAGAGTCTCAAGATGCTATTCAATCCGCTGCTAAATCCCAAGGGTTTGTCGAACATTATCAATTTACCCTTGATAATAATACAGACTGGAATGAAATTTACTCGCTTTGTCAATCGCTAAGCCTTTTTTCTCAAAGACAATCTCTTTTACTACATTTGCCTGAAAATGGCCCCAATGCAGCGATGTCAGAGAAACTTACTCGCCTATCTCAAGAATTACATCAAGACTTATTGTTGATTTTACGTGGCAATAAACTCACAAAAGCACAAGAAAACAGTGAATGGTTTAAAACATTAAGCCAACATGGAACCTATGTTTCTTGTCTGACACCTGAGCTTGATAAATTACCTAATTGGGTTGCACGGCGAGCAAAACAAAAAGGGTTAGCGCTGGATGAACAAGGTAATCAATTACTTTGCTACTGTTATGAAGGGAATTTATTGGCGCTAGCACAAGCCATTGAGCGCCTTTCTCTGTTATACCCTGACGGTAAGCTGACGCTCCCAAGAGTAGAAGCGGCGGTCAATGATGCGTCACATTTTACCCCTTATCACTGGGTTGATGCATTACTGGCCGGGAAAACACAACGTGCATGGCATATCTTGCAACAACTCAAAAGAGAAGACTCTGAACCTGTTATTTTACTCAGAACTGTACAACGTGAGTTAATGCAGTTGATTACGCTACATCGAGAATCTAAAACGACTTCGTTAAAAACGATTTTCGATAAACATCGAATTTGGCAAAATCGACGCCCAATATTCACCGCAGCACTACAACGTTTATCTGAACATCAATTGCTGACAGCAATACGGTTACTTGCAACAATTGAAATTACTATTAAACAAGATTATGGACAGACAGTTTGGCCCTCTCTTAGTGCTCTGGGTTTATTACTTTGTGGAAAAGCATTGCCGGAAGGATTTGTAAGTCATGTCTAAAATCAATAACTCAACATCATTAATTAACCAAGCCATTGCTTTATATGGTGGTACATTTGATCCTATTCATTATGGGCATTTGCGTCCTGTTGAAGCTCTTTCCGGATTAATTGGTTTAAAAGAAGTGATTTGGCTACCTAACAATATTCCTCCTCATCGCCCTCAACCAGAGGCCTCTTCTCAACAACGTCTTAAGATGGTACGTCTGGCTCTTGAGCCATATTCTTCATTTACAGTCGATACTCGTGAACTTGAGAAGCCAACACCTTCTTATACTATTGAGACATTAAGAGACTTCAGAAAAGAAATCGGCGACAAACAACCCTTGGCTTTTATTATTGGTCAAGATTCATTACTTTCAATTAATACATGGCACCAATGGGAAGACCTGCTGGAAGTATGCCATTTACTAGTTTGCGCCCGCCCTGGTTATCAAACACATTTTGACTCAGTGCAAATGCAAACATGGCTAACCAAACATCAAACTCATCAGCAAGAAGATATTCACTGTTTACCTGCGGGTAAAATATTTCTAGCTGATACGCCTCTTTATAATATATCAGCAACAGATATTCGTGCTCGTCACAAAGCCGGGTTAGATTGTCACGATTTACTACCTAACTCTGTTGAAGACTATATTCGCCAACAACAACTCTATAAATAATTACTTAAGACTAAAGTTGCTCTCTTAAATAATTAAAAGCGAACGGGTAAGGCGAAAAATAGCGTTGATGGCTCAAATACTCATCAGGATAAACAGTTAACCAATATTTGAGTAAATCATAAGGTTTAGATAAAGGCACGATACCTTGACGATATTGTAAAATTGTCTGTGCCATTTCTTGTTTTTGTTGTGAGCTTAGATCCCGCTTAAAATACCCTGCCATATGCATTAACGCATTAGTTTGCCCTTCTCTATTTGCTGCAACACTGAATGCCTTCATTAGCTTTCCCTGATATTTTGATGCAACTTCTTCAAGAGGAATAGCATCAGAAAAATTAGCAATATCACGCCCCAACTCTCGATAAGCCACTTGTGAATAAGCCATAATTAAATATTTATATCGGCTATGGAATTTAACCAAAGCCCCTTTAGTTAATGATTGATTAACCTGTTGTTGGTAATCAAACAGTGTGAAAAATCGGGTAAGAAAATGGTCAAGAACAATAGGTTGTAAAAATTGATCAATATTTAATTGAGGTAAAGTAAAATTCGGGGGAGAGGAAAGGCAGTCTCCTTTTTTTCCAACATAACCATAAAGTGGCAATAGGTTATCTCTATTTTGAGCCTCTACCTGCATAATGCCTATCTTTTCCGCCTGAACAGTATCACAAAGCAATGCTAACTTTTCTTGCAATTGGTGATTAGTGTTACCCATAATTTCTGAAGATATCCCAAGATAATTCACTTTTCTTTCCATTTTTTTCTCTCCAATTAAAAAGTCTGAGCATTACACGGTATAATCTGAAGCTAACAAAGTAAAAACACACCTAATTAGGTGTTTCATGAGCATTGACAGATGAGGTTTAGCTGTTATTCTCACCCTCTGTTCCCTTAAGGGAACTGTAAGGTAAAACTGTCGTCTAAACGGAAAAGTTCTTATCTGCCTTCTTTTTGTTATTTATTATGACGCAGTTAATGGGCATATATGAATTTTTCTAAATCAAACGTCGAAAAACAAGAAAATGAGGTTTATGTTCTTGTTATTGCTAACTAGAATTAATCATCCAGTAAAATAGATTTATTGGTATAAATTCCTTTAAAATAGCGCTTATTATTTTTTCGACTAAATCAACCCATTAGATTATAGGTGATCCTTTTGCAAGGTTCTGAATTACAGCAATTTATTATTGATAAACTTGAAGATTCTAAAGCTCAAGACATTATTGCATTAGATGTCCGCGGAAAATCAAGTGTAACTGATTACATGATTATTTGTACTGGTACATCAAGCAGACACCTCATGTCAGTTGCAGATAATCTCGTTGATGATTGCCGCGAAGCGGGATTACAACCTTTAGGTGTTGAAGGACAAGGAGTTTCTGACTGGATTGTCGTTGACCTTGGTGAAGCCATGGTACACGTTATGCAAGAAGATAGTCGCCGTATGTACGAACTTGAAAAACTCTGGAGCTGAGTTTGAAATTACAGCTCATTGCCGTTGGTACAAAAATGCCGGACTGGATACAGACCGGCTTTATTGATTATCTTAATCGATTCCCCAAAGATATGCCTTTAGAACTTATCGAGATCCCCGCAGGTAAGCGAGGAAAGAATGCGGATATTAAACGTATTCTCGAAAAAGAAGGTGAACAAATGTTAGCTGCAGTAGGTAAAGGAAATCGTATCGTCACTCTCGATATTCCTGGCGCTCGCTGGGATACGCCAAAACTTGCAGAACAACTTGATCGATGGAAGCTTGATGGTAGAAATGTCAGCTTACTCATTGGTGGCCCGGAAGGATTAGCACCCGCTTGTAAAGCTGCGGCTGAACAAAGCTGGTCTTTATCTCCTTTAACAATGCCACATCCCCTTGTTCGTGTTGTGGTTGCAGAAAGCCTTTATCGAGCATGGAGCATTACCACAAACCATCCTTATCATCGTGAATAATCAATAAATTGGCGGGTCAGTAAGTGAAGTCAAATGGGATGAAAAGAAAAAAACGTACCCCGTTTCGAGATTATACTGCGGAATCAAAGCTATTTATCCGACGTGTAATTGTCGCATTTTCAGTAATTATTATATTAAGTGGTGTTTTGGTTTTTAACCTCAATCACTTACAGATCGCTCGCCATGATGATTATCAGACACGTTCAAATGATAACCGAATTAAATTAGTACCGATTGCTCCCAGCAGAGGCATTATTTATGATCGCAAAGGTATCCCTCTTGCGCTCAATCGTACTATCTACCAATTAGAAATTGTGCCTGAAAAGGTAGCAAACTTACAAGAAACTCTGGAAAGTTTAAGGGATGTTGTTGACTTAACTGACGAAGATATTGCTGCATTTGAAAAAGAGCGCAAGCGCTCACGTCGATTTAGCTCTATCGCCTTAAAAACAACATTAAGCCAAGTACAAGTCGCACGTTTCGCTATCAACCAATATCGCTATCCCGGTTTAGAAATCAAAGGCTATCAACGTCGTTATTACCCTTATGGTTCAGCATTAACGCATGTGATTGGTTACGTCGCAAAAATTAATGATAAAGATGTTGAACGTCTTGATAAAGAAGGTTTATCACCTAACTATGCTGCAACTCATGATATCGGTAAGTTAGGCATCGAGCGTTATTATGAGTCTACTTTGCACGGCACAACAGGCTATGAAGAGGTTGAAGTTAATAGCCGTGGTCGAGTTATTCGCCAATTGCACGAACAACCGCCACAAGCAGGTAAAGATATTTATCTTACCATCGACCTTGAACTGCAAACCTATATTGAAACATTACTCACTACAAGCCGAGCTGCGGTTGTAGTAACCGATCCTCGCAATGGTGAAATTTTAGCACTGGTATCAAACCCTAGCTACGATCCAAACTTATTTGTTGGTGGGATTTCAAATACTGAATATCAAGGGTTACTAAACAACCCTGATAGACCACTGATCAACCGAACAACTCAGGGTCTTTATCCACCTGCATCAACTGTGAAACCCTTTATGTCTGTTGCAGCATTGAGTGAAGGTGTAATCACAGCCAATACTACAATTCATGATCCAGGCTGGTGGCAACTCCCTGGCTCAGAAAAACGTTATCGAGATTGGAAACGTTGGGGACATGGAAAACTTAATGTCACAAAATCTATCGTAGAATCTGCGGATACCTTCTTCTATCAAGTTGCTTATGATATGGGAATTGATCGTATATCAACTTGGATGGGTCGCTTTGGCTATGGCGAATATACAGGTATTGATCTCTCTGAAGAACGCAATGGCATCATGCCAACGCGTGAGTGGAAACAGCAACGTTATAAAAAGCCTTGGTATCAAGGTGACACGATCCCAGTAGGTATTGGGCAAGGTTATTGGACAGCGACGCCAATTCAAATGGCGAAAGCTTTAATGACATTGATTAATGACGGTCAAGTTAAAACCCCTCACCTACTTTACGGTACCAAACTAGGCAATGAAATGTTGCCTTATGTTGATACTGAAACCCGCCAAATTGGCGATATCAACTCAGGTTATTGGGAACTAGCAAAATACGGTATGTATGGTGTGGCTAACTTCCCGAATGGTACAGGTCGTCGAAGTTTTGCTGATGCACCTTATAAAGCAGCTGCAAAATCGGGAACTGCACAAGTATTTAGTTACGAAACCTATAATGCTAGCCAATTGGCAGAACATCTTCGTGACCACAAATTGATGATTGCCTTTGCGCCTTATGATAAGCCAACTGTAGCTATCTCTATTATCTTAGAAAATGGTGGTGCAGGCCCTTCTGTCGGTGATATTACAAGACAAATTCTTGACCACATTCTCCTTGGTGATAACAACACTGTATTGCCAGCTTCTCCACCAGCACCACGTGGTTCAGAGGAATAATACTCATGACTGAAAATAATAAGAAAAAATCCTTCTGGACACGGATCCATATCGACCCGTTATTCTTACTTTGTATTATTGCGTTATTAGGATACAGCGCATTTATTATGTGGAGTGCCAGCGGGCAAGATCCAGAAATGATGCAACGTAAGTTAGGACAGATTGCTATGGGTTTCATGATCATGATAGTCATGGCGCAAATCCCACCAAGAGTCTATGAAAGCTGGGCTCCTCATCTCTATTTCTTTTGTGTTATTTTACTTATTCTCGTTGATGTCTTTGGGCAAATCAGTAAAGGAGCACAACGTTGGCTAGATTTAGGTATTGTTCGTTTTCAGCCTTCAGAAATCGCTAAAATAGCAGTGCCTTTAATGGTCGCTCGATTTATGAATCGCGATGTGTGCCCCCCTACATTACGTAATACGGCTATTGCTCTGGTACTCATTTTTGTACCAACTTTATTAGTCGCCGCACAGCCCGATTTAGGAACATCCATTCTTGTTGCTGCATCGGGTTTATTTGTTCTTTTTCTTGCGGGAATGAGTTGGCGCCTTATTACCGTGGCTATTATTCTTGTTGCTGCCTTTATCCCCATACTCTGGTTTTTCCTCATGCATGATTACCAGCAAGCACGGGTAATGATGCTTCTCGACCCTGAATCAGACCCGCTTGGGGCAGGATATCATATAATCCAATCTAAAATTGCCATTGGTTCTGGTGGATTACATGGAAAAGGATGGTTACAAGGCACTCAATCTCAATTAGAATTCTTACCAGAGCGCCATACAGACTTTATTTTTGCTGTATTGGCGGAAGAACTCGGATTAATTGGTGTTTTGATACTATTGACTCTTTATATACTCTTAATCGCGCGAGGCCTTTACCTTGCAACAAAAGCACAAAATACATTTGGTAGAGTAATGATTGGCGGGTTAATGCTAATTTTCTTTGTCTATGTCTTTGTCAACATAGGAATGGTGAGTGGTATTCTTCCTGTTGTAGGTGTTCCATTGCCGCTGATGAGTTATGGAGGCTCGGCTCTTATTGTATTAATGGCCGGGTTTGGTATCGTGATGTCGATTCATACACACCGAAAATTACTATCAAAAAGTTTATAATGAGGTTTTTATGCGTCTGCAATGGGTTTTGATTGGTATCAGTGCATTGCTACTGTCAGGGTGTGTTATTGATAAAACGAATACCAATAAACAGCCAGCGCCATTACCCAATGTGCCAGCTCAACGTGTTCTCGGTGCAGAGCCACGTTACGAGCCTTATCACCCTACGGCGAATCAAGATTACCGAAAAAATGGGGTGGTTTACCGTATTGTGGCTGATCCTGCAAACTTTAGTGAGCGAGGAGAAGCAGTTGTCTATGATAGTTTAGCGATGAGTCGTTTAACTACCATTGGTGAACGCGTTAATCCCTATGAGTTTGCAGTCGCTCATCCTACATTACCGATCCCAAGCTATGCGAAAATCACAAACTTGCTTAATGGGCGCACAATGGTTGTACGTATTAACGACCGTGGCCCTTACGTTAATGGAAAACAGATCCAAGTCACTCCAGCGGTTTCTGATAGCTTACGTTTAATGCCGACAACCCCATTGCTTATTGAAGGAATTGTTGTTGACCAAAATGGCCATATGAGCGGTATTGGTACACATGGTGCGCAGATAGAGAAGAAAACAACCGCATTGCCTGAGCGTCCTAACTTTAATGCTCAGCCAGCAACAGTAACACCGGCACCATTAACAACGTCAACGCCAAGCAATATCAATAACACTACGCCTGTTGAGCCATCGGCTCCAGTGCAAGTAAAAGCGCCTACTCCAATTCCGGCACCAGTTCCAACACCAGCTCCTGCAAAGGCGGAAGCACAAAAACCTGTATTATCCTCAAATTCCATAGCACAAGGCTTTTATGTCCAAGTTGGTGCTCTCAGTAACGAAAATAATGCACAGTTTTGGCTCAATGATTTATCGTCATTATTTAACACCCAAGGTGTGATCAACAAAATAGATGGATTATATAAAGTGCAACTCGGCCCTTACTCATCTAAAGATCAAGCTGAAACGATAAAAAACAAGCTAAAACAAGCTAAAGATATCACTGGGTTTATTATTACCCAATAAAGGATAATTTTACGTAAAATCCTTTTTATATCAGCAAATTCAAGCGTAGAATCGTCTGGATTTGCTGATATTTTATTTATCAGTCCCTATTTTTCCCTGAATTTTCGGATTAAACAAACAGAATGAAACAGACACTCCCAGCTAAATTACTAAGAACGAGCCTATTAAGTGCCACTTTTGCTTTATTGACAGTAACGCATCAAAGCTTGGCTGATGATTCACTAAAAACAATGATACCCGCAGTTCCTAATATCGAGGCCGAATCTTATATTCTTATTGATTATAATTCTGGGAAAGTGCTGGCTGAAATGAATGCTGATGTTCGCCGCGATCCTGCAAGTTTAACCAAAATGATGACCAGCTATGTTATTGGACAGTCTATTCGCGCAGGCAAAATTACTAATAACGATATCGTGCCAATTGGTGAAGAAGCATGGGCAACGGGCAACCCTGTTTTTCGTGGCTCCTCTTTAATGTTCTTAAAACCTGGCGACCAAGTTACTGTCGCACAATTAACTCGTGGCATTAATTTGCAATCAGGTAATGATGCTTGTGTGGCAATGGCCTCTTATGTCGCAGGTAGCCAAGATACATTTGTCACCATGATGAACGATTACGTTAAACGCCTCGGTTTACAAAATACACAATTCCAAACCGTTCATGGTCTTGATGCTCCAGGACAATATAGCTCGGCTCGCGATATGGCACTAATTGGTGCTGCATTAATTCGCGATGTACCTGACGAATACGCTATCTATAAAGAAAAAGAGTACACCTACAACAATATCCGCCAAACTAACCGAAATGGTTTGTTGTGGGATACCAGTTTAAATGTTGATGGTATTAAAACAGGTCATACTGCATCAGCAGGTTATAACCTTGTCGCGTCTGCAACTGAAGGTGATATGCGTTTAATTTCTGCGGTCATGGGTGGTCATTCATCTAAAGGTCGTGATGCTGAAAGTAAAAAATTACTTACTTGGGGTTTTCGTTTCTTTGAAACCGTAAAACCATTGCAAGTAGGTAAAGAGTTCGCAGCAGAGCCTATCTGGTATGGAGAAACAGATAAAGTACAATTAGGGGTAGATAAAGATGTTTATTTAACTATTCCTCGCGGTCGTTTAAAAGATTTAAAAGCAAGCTATGTTCTTGATAATGTAGAATTACATGCACCTGTGACTAAAAACCAAGTTGTGGGAACCATTAATTTCCAACTTGATGGTCAAGTTATTGAACAGCGTCCGCTAGTTGTAATGAATGAAGTAAAAGAAGGTGGTTTCTTTAGCCGTATTATCGACTATATCAAATTATTATTCTCACGCTGGTTTGGCTAAGGCTTGAAAAAGGTAAATGTGACCACATATAACTTTCATACAGATATTGGCAGAAACACATTTACCATTCCCATATTTACCCTAATTACCAGTATCGCATTCCTTATTATGTAAGGAATGCGCTTTTTATTTGCTAAGATTAGGTGTAGAAATAAATATTAAAACAACAGCGCCTGTTGTCTTAAGGAATTACATTATGATGAAAACAAAATTAAATGAACTGTTAGAGTTCCCATGTTCTTTCACTTATAAAGTGATGGGCCATGCAAAACCAGAATTAGTAGATCAAGTCGTTGAAGTCATTCAACGCCATGCACCTGGTGATTACACACCTTCAGTGAAACCAAGTAGTAAAGGTAATTACCACTCTGTTTCTATTACCATCAACGCAACTCATATTGATCAAGTAGAAACATTATATAAAGAATTAGGTGAACTTGAACTGGTACGTATGGTTCTGTGATCTCTTCTTTTAGCGAATGACTTTTTAAAAGCGCCTTTCATTAAGGCGCTTTTTCTTATTCTGCATTTCCTCATTTTTCACTCTACCTCGGAAAAAAAACATCTCAATCTGGTAGTTCATTTACCGGAGCGTTATACTGCTCTTCACAATTACGCTACAAATGAAGATTTTCACGGTGCAAGACAAGACAATCATTATTCGCCAATTAGGTGTGAAACCCTATTTACCGGTTTCTGATTCTATGCATCAGTTTACGGAAAAACGGGAAAGTCACACACCTGATGAAATATGGCTCGTTCAACATGAACAGGTTTTTACCCAAGGCCAAGCTGGTAAAGCTGAACACTTATTAAATACGGGGACTATCCCTGTTATTCAATCTGATCGTGGCGGTCAAGTGACTTATCATGGCCCCGGTCAACAAGTAATGTATGTTTTAATTGATTTAAAACGCAATCATGTCGGTGTTCGTCAATTAGTCACCGCTCTTGAAAACACCGTTATAGACACGCTAGCAGAGTTTAATGTAGAAGCTTATGCTCGCGCTGATGCACCCGGCGTTTATGTGGAGGGGGATAAAATTTGCTCTTTAGGATTGCGTATCCGTAAAGGTTGTTCCTTTCATGGACTTGCACTCAATATCGATATGGATTTATCTCCTTTTGCTCGAATAAATCCTTGTGGTTATTCTGATCTAAAAATGACGCAATTAATTGATTTTGCACCGAATACGACAACGACACAGGTAGCACCGTTATTAGTTAAGCATTTTTGTACACAACTAGGATTTCAACCACAGCAATAAAAATGCTATAATTTTTTTAACATTTGTCATATTTTTTTAAAACCCTGATTACCTCAGTCACATCGTGTTAATCACTCTAGATAACTGGAACTGGCACAATTATGAGTAAACCTATTCAGATGGAACGCGGAGTTAAATATCGCGACGCCGATAAAATGGCACTTATTCCTGTTAAAACAGTCGCTACAGAACGTGAACAACTGCTACGCAAACCTGATTGGATGAAAATAAAGCTACCCGCTGACTCAAGTAAAATTCAGGGTATCAAAGCAGCAATGCGTAAAAATGGCCTTCATTCCGTCTGTGAAGAAGCCTCTTGTCCTAACCTTGCTGAGTGTTTTAACCACGGAACGGCAACCTTTATGATCTTGGGTGCAATTTGTACACGCCGTTGCCCATTCTGCGATGTCGCTCATGGCCGCCCTAATGCTCCCGACCCTCAAGAGCCAGAAAAACTCGCTCAAACCATTAAAGATATGGGATTACGCTACGTCGTAATTACGTCCGTAGACCGTGATGATTTACGTGATGGTGGAGCTCAACATTTTGCTGATTGTATCGCTGCAATTCGTGCAAAAAACCCAACAATCCGTATTGAAACATTAGTGCCTGATTTCCGTGGTCGTATGGATAAAGCACTTGAGATCCTCACTGACACTCCACCAGATGTCTTTAACCATAACTTAGAGAATGTACCTCGCGTTTATCGCCAAGTACGTCCAGGTGCTAACTATCAATGGTCGCTGACATTGTTAGAGCGTTTTAAGCAAGCTCACCCTGATATTCCAACAAAATCAGGTTTGATGGTCGGTCTTGGAGAAACCAACGAAGAAATTATTGACGTTATGCGTGATCTGCGTAAACATGGGGTAACGATGCTGACATTAGGGCAATATTTACAGCCAAGCCGTCATCATCTTCCTGTTCAACGCTACGTCAGTCCTGACGAGTTTGAATATATGAAAGAGCAAGCACTTGCGATGGGCTTTACCCATGCAGCTTGTGGGCCGTTTGTTCGCTCGTCTTATCATGCTGATCTTCAAGCTCAGGGGATTGAGGTTAAATAACAATTTATCTCTCATGTTTAATATTGCAATTGCTGTATTTATAGGTGGTGGTTTAGGTAGCGTATTACGCTGGCTGATTAGCTACCGCCTAAATTCTATTTTTCCTCATTTTGCCACTGGTACCTTTATTGCTAACTGTATTGGTGCTTTTATTATTGCCTTTGGTATCGCTTGGTTTAGCAAAGCACCACATATTGATCCTATTTGGAAAATTATGCTAACTACAGGCTTTTGTGGTGGCCTGACAACGTTTTCAACCTTTTCTGTCGAAGTTGTCGCACTCTTAACTGAGGGGAAGATAGGATGGGCATTAAGTACGATGGGCGCTAACTTGGCTGGCTCATTTTTAATGACCGCATTTGCATTTTGGTTACTACGAGAGATGTAATGCTTGGAATATAAAAACCCGTTAAATAACGGGCTTTGCTCTAGATACATAAAAACCCGTTAAATAACGGGTTTTTACTTGTCTCAAAGAAGTCGTTAATTAGATAGCGACAACGTTTGCAGCAGATGGCCCTTTCGCGCCGTCAGTAACTTCAAACTCTACTTTTTGACCTTCAGCAAGGGTTTTAAAGCCTTCTGATGTAATAGCGGAAAAGTGTACAAATACATCTTTGCTGCCATCTTCTGGAGTGATAAAACCAAAACCTTTAGTTTCGTTAAACCACTTAACGTTACCTTTTAATTTAGACATCAAGTTTACCTTTAAAATAGAAAATAAACGCAAGCGTTTTGCGTTAGCTATAGTAAAACAAAAATGATGATTCCCTGTCCACAGTCTAGATCACGAAACTCACATTTTTTTTCTGCCAAATGATTAATATTCAGACAAATCCCATGCCTTAACGCATAGTTCACTTAAGAAACAATACTTAATACTTACAATCTGAACTATTCATCGACTTCTACTTTTTCATATTGAAGTAGCCAACGCTTAATATCTAATCCACCAGTATAGCCGACTAGCTTACCGTTATGACCAATAACTCGATGACAAGGAATAATTAAAGAAATTGGGTTGCGTGAGTTTGCCATTCCTACCGCTCGGCAATAATTGACCGAACCTAATGTAAGCGCCAATTTTTTATAACTCCAAATTTCACCATAAGGGATGGTTTGTAATGTATTCCAAACACGGCTTTGAAATTCCGTTCCTTCTGGCGCTAATGGCACCGAAAATGTCGTGCGTTTACCTGCAAAATACTCTTTTAATTGTTTTATACATTGATTAATAACAGGGCTTGAATTTACAGCAACCTCTTTGTCATTCACAAAATAGAGACTTGTGATCCCTTTTTCGTTTGCAGTGATAGAGATATAGGGTTTTGGAAAGCCTTTAGGTGCATCGAGATAGTCTTGGTACATAATGTTTTCTCTGCTGATTTGTCTTTAGCAACCAGATTAAATCATGCTTGATTGATAAAGCAATCATCTAATTACTCGTATATCTAATAAAAATTGATCAATCGAGCGATCTAAAAATAAAATTAGTGCACTAACTGTTTAATTTTAATGATAATCATTATCAAAAATGAAAACCACCATATATTGTATGGTTGAAAATAAATAACTCTATATATAGTATTTAAGTACTTCTCATTATGGATGTGAAAACAGACGCATCCATATTTTTATAAGGGTTATTTTTATGTCTGTTATCCTCTATACCAAACCGAATTGCGTTCAATGCAGTGCCACAGAACGCGCTTTAAAACAGAAAAACATTCCGTTTGTTGCAGTCGATCTTACCAAAGATACACAAGCTCTCGCCCATATCGTTTCTATGGGATATCGCCAAGTACCTGTTGTAGTTCATGGTGAACAACATTGGTCGGGTTTTTGTCCTGATAAAATCAGACAGATCACGCTCTAAAGGAGCTCCTCATGCAAACTGCACCTTTGCTCTATTTTTCAAGTCGCTCTGAAAACTGCCATCGATTTGTACAAAAACTCAATTTAAATGCGACCAGAATTATTGAAGATCAAACATTGCTTGCAACGCAACCCTTTGTGTTGCTTTGCCCAACTTATGGTGGCGGTGGTACTAAAGGTGCAGTTCCTAAGACGGTTATTCAGTTTTTAAATATTCCTGAAAACCGTCAATTAATACGCGGAGTCATCGCTTCTGGAAATGCTAATTTCGGTGCAGCTTACGGGTTAGCTGGCGATATTATTGCACAAAAATGCCAAGTCCCTTTTTTGTATCGATTTGAATTATTAGGTACGCCAGAAGATGTATATCGCGTAAAAACAGGTTTAAGTACATTTTGGTCAAATCTTACTGACCAATGCGTTACGAGATAATTAACATGACACAATCAACAGAACTACTGGATTACCATGCATTGAATGCCATGCTAAATCTCTATGATGAGCAAGGTAATATTCAGTTTGATAAAGATAAACTAGCGACACACCATTTTTTTCGTCAACATGTAAATCAAAACACTGTATTTTTTCATGATCTAAAAGAAAAACTCGAGTTCTTAGTACAACAACACTATTACGAAGCACAAGTGTTAGAACAGTATGAATTTGCCTTTATCAAACAGCTATTTAAACATGCTTATAGTAAAAAATTTCGCTTTCAATCATTCCTTGGCGCTTTTAAGTACTACACCAGTTACACCTTAAAAACATTTGATGGAGAGCGCTATCTAGAGCGCTATGAAGATCGAGTTTGTATGGTGGCTCTCACGCTAGCACAAGGCAATACTGATCTTGCTATTCATCTTGTAGATGAAATTATTAGTGGTCGTTTTCAACCCGCTACGCCGACTTTTTTAAATTGTGGAAAACAACAACGTGGTGAATTGGTTTCCTGCTTTCTATTGCGTATAGAAGATAATATGGAGTCTATCGGTCGCTCGGTAAATTCCGCGTTACAGCTTTCTAAACGAGGCGGTGGCGTTGCATTTTTGCTCACCAATTTACGTGAAGCAGGCGCACCGATTAAACGTATAGAAAATCAATCTTCTGGTGTGGTTCCTGTTATGAAAATGCTTGAAGATGCTTTTTCTTATGCAAACCAATTAGGTGCAAGACAAGGTGCAGGTGCTGTTTATCTTCATGCTCACCATCCTGATATTTATCATTTTCTTGATACCAAAAGAGAGAATGCAGATGAGAAAGTCCGAATAAAAACCCTCTCTTTAGGCGTTGTTATCCCTGATATCACGTTTGAATTAGCCAAACGCAATGAAGATATGTATCTCTTCTCACCTTATGATGTAGAACGTGTTTATGGCGTACCTATGTCGGAAATCAGTGTTAGCGAAAAATACAGTGAAATGGTGAATAACGCGCAAATTCGTAAGAAGAAAATTAAAGCGAGGGAGTTTTTCCAAACACTTGCCGAAATTCAATTTGAGTCTGGCTATCCTTATATCATGTTTGAAGATGCTGTAAATCGTGCCAATCCTATCGCGGGTAGAATTAATATGAGCAATCTTTGCTCTGAAATTTTACAAGTCAACAGCCCCAGTGAGTATCACCCAGACTTAAGCTATCGCCATATCGGTCATGATATCAGTTGTAACTTAGGCTCTATGAATATTGCTATGGCAATGGACTCACCTAACTTTGCACATACCGTCAGCACGGCAATTAGAGCATTAAGCAATGTTTCTGAAATGACAAAAATTGAGTCCGTTCCTTCTATTGAAAAAGGTAATCTCGCTTCCCATGCCATTGGTTTAGGACAAATGAATTTACATGGCTACTTAGCGCGTGAAGGGATTTATTACGGCTCTGAAGAAGCGTTAGATTTCACTAATATCTATTTTTATACCGTCACTTACTATGCGTTGTTAGCTTCAAATCAATTAGCGATTGAGAAAAAACAGCGCTTTAAAGGTTTTGAAAATTCAAAATATGCAACGGGTGAATACTTTAATAAATATGTATCACAACAATGGTTGCCTAAAACGCAAAAAATCCACCAGCTATTTAGTCAATCTAATGTTGATATTCCAACACAAGAAGATTGGCAGACTCTCAAGCAATCTATTATGGCGCATGGGATCTATAACCAAAACTTACAAGCGATACCACCAACGGGCTCTATTTCCTATATTAACCACTCTACATCGAGCATTCATCCTATTGCTGCACCAATAGAAATTAGAAAAGAAGGTAAAATTGGGCGAGTTTATTATCCTGCCCCCTTTATGACTAATGAAAACCGTCAGTATTATCAAGATGCATATGAAATTGGGGCTGAAAAAATTATTGATACTTATGCTGAGGCTTCTCAACATATCGACCAAGGTTTATCGCTCACATTATTCTTTTCTGATGAAGCAACAACCCGAGATATTAACAAAGCGCAAATATATGCATGGCGTAAAGGTATTAAAACCTTGTATTACATTCGTATCCGACAATCTGCATTAGCAGGTACTGAAATCAAAGGCTGTGTTTCGTGCGCACTTTAATAATAACAATAAGGAGAACATAGCATGTCATCACCTTTATTAAGCCATGTTAATGCGATTAATTGGAATCGCATTGAAGATGAAAAAGATTTAGAAGTTTGGAATCGTTTAACCATGAATTTTTGGTTACCTGAAAAAATTCCACTCTCTAATGACATTCCTTCATGGAGCACCCTGACTCAAGCTGAAAAACAACTCACAATCCGTGTTTTTACAGGGCTAACTTTGCTTGATACGATCCAAAATACCGTAGGTGCACCGACTTTGATGCCTGATGCACTCACGCCTCATGAAGAAGCCGTGTTATCTAATATCTGTTTTATGGAAGCGGTTCATGCTCGCTCTTACAGTTCGATATTTTCCACACTCTGCTTAACAACCGATGTCGATGAAGCATACCGTTGGAGTGAGGAAAATCCTTACTTACAAAAGAAAGCAGAAATTATTTTACATTATTATCAAGATGAAGATCCTTTAAAGAAAAAAATCGCCAGTGTCTTTTTAGAATCCTTTTTGTTTTATTCAGGATTCTATTTACCAATGTATTGGTCAAGCCGAGGAAAATTAACTAATACAGCCGATTTAATTCGTCTTATTATTAGAGATGAGGCCGTTCATGGTTATTATATTGGCTATAAATTTCAAAATCAGTTATTAAATAAATCTGAATTAGAGAAACAAGATATTAAAGATTTTTCTTTCTCATTATTATTAGATTTATATGACAATGAAGTGAAATACACCGAAGATCTTTACGACACTGTAGGCTGGACAGAAGATGTCAAAAAATTTCTTCATTATAATGCGAATAAAGCATTAATGAATTTAGGGTATGAAGCTTTATTTCCTGATGAAATAACCGATGTAAGCCCTGCTATTCTTTCTTCATTATCACCAGATGCAAATGAAAATCACGATTTTTTCTCTGGTTCAGGTTCATCTTATGTTATTGGTAAAACTATTAACACTGAAGATGATGATTGGGATTTTTAAGGTTTATTAACCTAATTGAAGGTAAAAGAAACAACACAATACATTCAATTTAATTATGTATCACATATAAAACATAATACACTGAAAAATATAGACTATTTTTTGGTGTATTTTTATTTGTTCACTAAGCAACCTAATTGATTGATTTTTGCCGTTCAATATTGTCAAAAAATCAATTTTTTTCGAATTATCCCAGCGTATTTCTAGTATGTAACCCTTATCATAAGGCATTAAATATTAATTTATCTAATGCATTGTGATTTTTTTTCATTTAATTTTCATCTCTATTTCCCTTCTATTTTGATATTAAGTTTTCGTTTTTATTGAGATCCTAATCAAATTTGTAATATCTCTAAAAATAAAGTTATTTCAGTCGGTTAGAGATAAATATATCTTTTAATAAATTTTATTTATTTCACTTTATTTAATTATTAATCATATTAAAAATAACGTAAATACAGCCAAATTATTTAATTAATTATAATTAACATAGGGTTGTCAGGCTCAATCATTGTGGTAGGGTAATTCCCTTACTAAAAATCTTATTTAGGAAAATAATAACACTTATTAATTAATATTTAATTTATTCCTTTCAATATTTAAATAGGAAACTATATATTGCATGGCAATTAAACTCGAAGTAAAAAATCTCTACAAAGTATTTGGCGAACACCCTAAACGCGCGTTTGAATTATTAGAATCTGGTATGAATAAAGATCAAATTTTTGATAAAACAGGGCTTACGGTGGGCGTTCAAAATGCAAATCTGGCAATTGAAGAAGGCGAAATATTTGTCATCATGGGATTATCTGGTTCAGGTAAATCCACTCTAGTCCGCCTTCTCAATCGTCTGATCTCTCCAACAAAGGGAGAAGTGCTTATTGATGGTGAAAATATTGCCGCCATGTCGGATAAGGAGTTACGACAAGTACGCCGTAAAAAAATCAGCATGGTGTTTCAGTCATTTGCATTAATGCCCCATATGAACGTGCTTGATAACACTGCATTTGGAATGGATCTCGCGGGATTAAGCAAAGATGAGCGTTATAAAAAAGCGATGGATGCTTTAGAGCAAGTCAACTTGGGCAGTTACGCAAACTCTTGGCCTGATGAGCTTTCTGGTGGGATGCGTCAACGTATCGGCCTTGCGCGTGCACTTGCTAATGATCCAGATATTTTATTAATGGATGAAGCCTTTTCAGCACTCGATCCATTAATTCGTACAGAAATGCAAGATGAGTTATTAAGCTTACAAGGTGATAAACAGCGCACCATTGTGTTTATCTCCCATGATCTGGATGAAGCTATGCGTATTGGCGACCGAATTGCCATTATGCAAGGTGGTGTTGTCGTTCAAACGGGTACACCAGATGAAATACTCAATAATCCAGCAAATGATTATGTGCGTACGTTTTTCCGTGGTGTTGATATTAGCCACGTATTTAGTGCAAAAGATATAGCCAAACGTCGCCCTGAAACCTTACTGCATATTGCGCCCGGTTTTGGTCCTCGATCTGCCTTAAAAGTACTCGAAGATGAAGATAGAAACTTTGGCTATCTCATTGAGCGAGGAAGAAAATTTGTTGGCATTGTTTCCGTCACATCTCTTGAAGAGGCGCTGAAAAATAAACAACCTATTGAGTCAGCTATTTTACCTGAGCCTTGTGCCATTAATGGTGATACACCGCTAAACGAGCTGATTTCAACTGTTGCACAATCTCCCTGTGCAATTCCTGTTATTGATGAAAAAAACCGTTATATCGGCTTAATTTCTAAAGGAATGTTACTACAAGCACTGGATAAGGAGACGCCAAATGAGTAATACAACAGACCAAGATACGGCTTTGGATACAAATATCCAAGAAACCGCGACAAGCGATACTACGCCAGAGACAACCAATAACGTAAATGATGATCCTTGGGCAGCAACTGATACCACTACAACAGAAAGTGATCCTTGGAGTAGTACTGACAGTTCATCAACAGATGCCGATCCATGGGGTGCTGGCAGTGGTACTGAAAATATTGATACCTCATCCGCTGGCAGTGATTGGTTAGATGCAACACCAACGGATGTAGCACCTGATTCATTCAATCTAATGGATCCGTTTCATAATACGCTGATCCCCTTAGATTCATGGGTTACTGATGCGATTGACTGGATTGTGTTGCATTTTCGCCCTGTTTTCCAAGGTATCCGTGTACCGGTCGATTTGGTCTTAAGTGGTTTTGAAAATTTCTTAACCTCAATGCCAGCACCTATCGCCATTATTCTGTTTTCTCTGATTGCATGGCAGCTTTCAGGCAAAGCTATGGGTATCGCTTCTTTTATCTCATTAATATTAATTGGTGCAATTGGTGCTTGGTCTGAAGCTATGGTTACCCTGGCATTGGTACTCACCTCGTTACTGTTTTGTCTTATTATCGGGCTTCCATTAGGAATATGGCTGGCTAATAGTGATAGAGCATCCAAAATTGTTCGGCCTTTACTCGATGCGATGCAGACAACGCCTGCATTTGTCTACTTAGTTCCTATCGTCATGTTATTTGGTATTGGTAACGTCCCCGGTGTTGTGGTCACTATTATTTTTGCCTTACCTCCAATTGTCAGATTGACCATTTTAGGGATCAAACAAGTTCCTGAAGATTTAATCGAAGCAGCACAATCATTTGGTGCAAATCCTCGTCAAATGCTGTTTAAAGTACAATTACCACTCGCCATGCCAACAATTATGGCAGGTGTAAACCAAACACTAATGTTGGCACTTTCAATGGTTGTTATTGCATCAATGATTGCCGTTGGTGGATTAGGTCAAATGGTATTACGCGGTATAGGTCGTCTTGATATGGGACTGGCTGCCGTAGGGGGGGCCGGTATTGTTATCCTCGCCATAATCCTTGACCGATTAACACAATCTTTAGGTCAAAACAGCCGTCATAAAGGCAATAGATGCTGGTATATGACAGGGCCTATCGGCTTAATTTGTCGACTCTTTGGCAAAAAAGCATCGTAATAAATATTTTTGCTATTAATTAAAAATCACTAAAGAACACCACGTTCAATCAATATAAGAAATAGAGGCAACAGTTCGCTGTCGCTATTTATCTCTACCATAACAACAGAAGGAAAAACTATGCGTAATCCAGTTATCTGGGCAACAGTATTGTCCGCCACACTGATAAGCACTCAGTTATCCGCTGCTGATTTACCTGGAAAAGGGATTTCGGTTCAACCCGTGCAAAGTACGATTTCTGAAGAAACCTTTCAAACTTTAATCGTTAATAAAGCACTCGAACAATTAGGTTACACCGTTCAGCCAATTAAAGAAGTCGATTATAACGTTGCTTATTCTTCTATCGCCAATGGTGATGCCACCTTTATGGCTGTCAGTTGGGTTCCTCTTCATAATTCACAATATGCAGCGGCAGGAGGTGATAATACCTTTTATCGTAAAGGGGATTATGTCGTTAATGCCGCTCAAGGTTACTTGATTGATAAGAAAACGGCAGAGAAATATAACATTACGAATATTGAGCAACTTAAAGATCCTAAAATTGCTAAATTGTTTGATGCCAATGGTGATGGTAAAGCCGATTTAACCGGTTGTAATCCGGGATGGGGTTGTGAAGAAGCGATCAATAATCATTTAAAAGCCTATGGATTAGAAAAATCTGTCACACATAACCAAGGTAACTACGCAGCAATGATGGCAGATACCATTACTCGCTATAAAGAAGGCAAACCCATTTTTTATTACACATGGACGCCTTACTGGATAAGTGATGTATTAAAACCGGGTAAAGATGTTGTTTGGTTACAAGTGCCATTCTCTTCATTACCGGGTGATGATAAAACCGATACCACATTAGCAAATGGTAAAAACTATGGCTTTCCGCCAAGTACCATGCATATTGCAGCAAATAAAAAATGGGCTGAAGAAAATCCCGCCGCGGCAAAACTCTTTGAAGTTATGAAAGTGTCTGTTGCCGATATTAATGCGCAAAACTTACGTATGCATAATGGTCAAAAATCACAGGCAGATATTGAACGTCATGCTAATGCATGGATCAAAGCACATCAAAAAACCTTTGATGGTTGGATTGAACAAGCTCAAGCAGCTGCAAAATAATCAATAAACAATCTTCATTTAAGATTGTCACAAAACAGGTCACATTATTGTGGCCTGTTTTTATTTATAAAAAACTAAATTTACATGTAATTAGATAAAATGAGTTTATATAAAAAATTAAAAATCATCTTAATACTACTTTATTATTAAGATTATTCTTTTTATTAAAAGCTATGTTCTCCCTTTCTTTCATTCTCTCATTTCTTCAATTATGATTATTCTTTTCTCCAGCAGCCATTTTGGCATTCTCATTTTTATATTTATTATTTTAGATAAGGAATAAACTGTGTCTTACACTAACAAACCAGTACCTGAAGAAATTAAACGTTGGAACTGGGGTGCTTTCATGTTTAATATTATTTGGGGTTTTGGTAATAAATCCTATCTTCCATTATTAGCGCTTGTTCCTTTACTTAATCTTGTTTGGATTTTTGTCTGTGGTATTAAAGGGAATGAATGGGCTTGGAAAAGTGGTGATTACGATTCTGTTGAAACTTTTATGAAAGTGCAAGAAACATGGAACAGAGCGGGCTTTGTTTACTTTATTATTAGTATTGTTATGGCTGTTCTTTTCTTTATTTTCTTCTTCACAACCATGATGGCAATGATTGCAACTTCTGCATCACATGGTTATTAATTCAATATATCGAATATTGAATTCTTAATGTCAATAAACCCCATAATATCTATGGGGTTTATCTGTTTTTATTTTCAGTAATATTAGAAACGTTTTACCACAGTAAATCGATAATCACGCCCTATCCCTGAAACTGATTCACCTAAATAAGGGTAATAATCTCGGTTAAATAAATTCGCGACCGTAAAACGAACTTCCGTATTATCTATAAAAGAAGGTTCCCAATTCGCAAATAGACCATGGATTGCATAACCTTTACTTTTTGGTAGTGACCAATAGCCAGCATTAGGATCGGCATCCATTGGTGAACGACGCTGAGCACCAATAAAATCACCCGTCCATCCCATATTAACGTTAATACTTGGTACTTTTACGCCAAGAGTGGCATGTAAAGCGTCAGGTTGTATCTCAGCAATCCATGTTTTTTGACCAAACCACGGATCACGCGGTGATTGGTCACGTTTTCCTTTCATTGTTGAATATGCTAAACGGCCAAATACATTAGGGCTATTATAAAAGGCTTCGATTTCCAACCCTTGGATATGGTAGCCCGGTAAATTACGGTAATTGCCAATCGAAGGTGGACAATTTCCATTATGTCCATCCACCTTTTGACTTTCACAATAGACACCGCGACGGCGGAAGATTTCGTCTTTACCACGAGTATCAAATAGTGTCGTTCTTAATTGCAGTTGATCTTCTTGCTGAATAACACTTTCAAAATCCGCAATTGCACCAATTCGTGTAGCTCTTACTGTTTCTTTGTCTAGATGACGACTCGTTCCTGTTAATCTAGAAACACTTCCTTGAACTTCATACTGCTCATCAATCAATGGTGCTCGCCATGTATAGGTTAAATCACCAAAAAATCTGAAATTCTGATTCATCTTCCATAATAAACCTAAATGTGGTGTTGCCCCGCTATAAGTCACATCAGAGTAATCATGACCATAATAGGGATCTGGATCTTGGTAGGTAATCGCTCGGCTTCCCTTGCCTTGATTTTTAACGATATCGTAGCGAATGCTCGGTGTTATCGTCAGATTTCTATAACTCATCGAATCTTGAAGATAGAAACTAGTTGTCGTTTGCGTACCTTCTGGCATATAAGGAGGCGCATAATATCCATAGTTATAATTTGGATTTTTAGCTTTATCACGAGTAAACATTAAAACGTCACGATTATTACGATGCCAACGTGTTCCTACTAATACCTTATGCTCTAAAGCACCTTGCATAACTGTGCTTTCATTTTTAATTTCAATTTGATGATTTCGATAATCTACCCAACTTTGATTCCCCATACTGCCACTAAAATAAGAGCTCGCAGTCTCTGGGCGACTATCGTTTTGTTTGGTTTTTGAGTAACCGTAGGTGAGCGTTAAATTAATTAAATCGGAATCAACCGGCTGAATATTCCATTTCATACTAAAGGTGTCATCTTTTTGATCACGATAAACTAATTTGCGTTTCATCGCCGCATCAAAACCATATTTATCCACTTCAGCTTGGCTAGGCTTAGCTAATTCATCACGTTTAGCAGCCCAAGGCGTCCAACCATCACTTTCTGATCGTGATGCTGAGAACGTTAATGTTTGTGCTTCGGTTAAATAGATATTGGTCTTAATTAAAAAAGAATCCTGATCTGACTGTGAATAGCCAAATTTAGTCCCATCAGGGCGTCGCAGATCGTTACTTTCACGACGGTTAAAATAGAATAATCCGTCTGCTTGCCCATCCAGTAATTTACCGTATACCGCACCACTATAACGATTTTGTCTATCGTTAGTATGGTGGCCATATTTTAAAAACATCCCAATATTCTGATCGGGTAGTAATAAGTCATCGGGATCTTTGGTTTCAATCCTCACCGAACCACCAAAACCGCCATTTCCTTGAGTAATATTATGAGGCCCTTTATCAACATCTATGCGACGGATTAATTCAGGATCAATAAAAATTGAACCTTGGCGATATTTCTCAAAAGTTTTAGGCGTACCATCAAGGCTAATTTTAATATCTTCAGGATTACCCATCCCCCAGATATTTAGTGTTTGGCCGCCCGGTCTTGGTGAACCCGATGATGAGATTCCGGGTAATTTATCCACCAGCTCTGCAATATTATTAGGCTGAATTCTATCGATATCTTTTAATGTCAGAACGGTACTTCCCGCATCAACACTCGAGTTGAGTTCACCTGATACATAGATAGGTTCAATAATAATCTTTTCACGCAATTTTGGTTGTGCTGGATTTTCCGACTTTGTGGATGTCGTTATTTCTGGTTTTACACTTTCAGTTGCATAGCTATTTAACGAAGTGAGTGAAGTCAATAATAATGCTATCGCTGATGACGAAAATGAAAATATCCCAATTCCCTGACGATAAGCATCATTTTTTGCTAAGAAATGGATCATAATAGTAGTATCTTTTTGTATGGTTATGAGTTTGATAGAAGATTATAGATGTAACTAACAGCGCTAATTATGATAATGATAATAATTATCATTATCTAGTTTTTTTGCACTTATCACTCAATACAGATAACTACACTATCAATACACTCTTGTTAGATTTAAATTTCATCTAAAATAATATTTATAATAAATTGAACTGATTTCTTTAGTTATTATAAGGTGTTTAATATCTCTTTTTTTTCATTTTCCTCACTTAATTCCCTAATTATAATTACGTACATATTACTAAAGAAAAATTAATCATTTTTAAAATAAAGAGAATAAAACAGACACGGAACAGTCTGATAATTACAATTTTGCGGATCTTATTTTCTCTTTATTTTGAGAGCTAAATAATTATTAACTCAAGTAAATTTTAAGCCTTAGTTTTATGTTTAAATCGTAAATAAATTAAAGTATTGAAATAAAGATATTCAATGAGATAAAAATCAGCTAATAATAAAATTATAATTATGAGGTAATATACGCACTTTTGAACACAAGGATGCGTCATGACAATTTATGACCTAAAACCCAAATTTCAAGCTCTATTACGCCCTTATGTAGAACAGTTATTCACAAAAGGGATCACAGCAAATCAGGTCACACTTTTTGCCTTACTGTTATCCATTGCTGTTGGTGGATTACTGTTGCTTTATCCTTATCCCCATTTATTTTTATTGCTCCCTTTTGTCCTCTTTTTTCGTATGGCGCTTAATGCCATAGATGGCATGCTTGCACGAGAACATAATCAAAAAAGTGCGCTTGGGGCGATATTAAATGAAGCCAGCGATGTTATTTCAGACATTGCACTCTATCTACCTTTTGCTTTTATTTTTCCACAAGCCTATTGGTGGATCATGCTGGCACTCTTTTTAATGATAATGACTGAGTTTTTAGGCGTGCTTGCCCAAACTATTCATGCGTCTCGTCGCTATGATGGTCCGATGGGAAAAAGTGATAGAGCCTTTATTTTCGGTGCTATCGCTTTTTTTATCGGATTATTCCCCTCCCTGACATTATCAGAAAACACGCATTATCTTTTTATTATTATTAATTTATTACTTTTGTTGACTTGTTATCACCGAATTCATCGCGCACTAAAAGAATCAACGATGACAGATAAAGATAAGGATACATCGTTATGAATCAACAACCGCAATATCAAACTCAAAGGAATATGTTTGAGTCTGAATTTACCACCAGCGATAAAACACCTTTGTATTATCGCCATTGGCCTGCTCAAATTACCACTGAACCAAAAGCAATTATTTTATTTCACCGAGGCCATGAACACTCAGGTCGTGTTTCTCATCTAGTGGATGAGTTAGATCTTCCTGATTTTTCAATGTTTGCTTGGGATGCTCGTGGACATGGTAAAAATCAAGGTGCTCGCGGTTATAGCCCATCAATGGGAACTTCAATAAAAGATATAGACGAATTCGTTCATTACGTTTCATCCAACTATAATATTCCAATGGAGAATATTCTGGTTGTTGGTCAAAGTGTAGGCGCCGTTTTAGTTACTGGTTGGGTACACGATTATGCCCCTAAGATCCGCGGTATGGTGTTAGCTTCCCCTGCATTTAAAGTGAAATTATATGTCCCTTTTGCACGCACAGGCCTTGCCTTGATGCAAAAAGCTCGTGGGCTCTTTTATGTTAATTCATACGTGAAAGCCAAATACTTAACCCATGATCAAAGTCGCATCGACTCTTTTAACCAAGACTCGCTGATCACTCGTCCTATTGCCGTCAATATTTTATTAGAGCTTTATAAAACGGCTGATCGTGTTGTTGAAGATGCAAGTGCAATTACTTTACCAACACAGTTGTTTATTTCAGGCAATGATCATGTGGTCCACGCTAAGCCTCAACATCTTTTCTATGAACGTTTAAACACATCTATCAAAGAAAAGCATGTCTTACCTGGCTTTTACCACGATACTTTAGGTGAGAAAGACAGAGTTATTCCTATCAATAAAATGCGCAGTTTTATTGAAACCTTATTTGCACAACCACTTTATCAACATGATTACCAACATGAAGATACTTGGAGTCATAGTGCAGATGTTTATCGCGCATTACAGACGCCACTTCCTAAATATTGTCCAAAAAGACTTTATTACAAAGTACTTAGCCGTTCTATGAGTACTTTAGGTAAAGCATCTGAAGGTGTTGCTCTAGGTTACGATAAAGGTTTTGATTCTGGATCGACACTGGACTATGTCTATCGTAATCAGCCTCAAGGGAAAGGCTTATTTGGTCGGGTTGTTGATAGACAATATTTAAATAGTATTGGTTGGCAAGGCATTCGCCAACGCAAAATCAATATTGAAAATACTATCCGCTATGCAATTCGCCAATTAATACAAAATAATATGCCTGTGCATATTATGGATATCGCTGCAGGACAAGGTCGCTATCTTTTTGATGCTGTTAATGATTATGGTAAAGTCGATTCGATTTTAATGCGTGATTACAGCACCATTAACGTTGAACAAGGCAATATTGCGATTAAAGAACGCCACTTAGAAGACAAAGTGCGTTTTGAAGAAGGTAACGCCTTTGATGCAGAAAGCTTGAGTGCGGTTTCTCCGTCACCAACTTTAGGTATTGTTAGTGGACTCTATGAATTATTCCCTGAAAATCATCTGCTAAAAGAGTCTTTAAAAGGATTATCTCAAGCAATCCCTAGTGGTGGCTTATTGATTTATACCTGCCAACCTTGGCACCCTCAGCTTGAAATGATTGCTCGTGTATTACCTAGTCACCAAAATGGACAACCTTGGATCATGCGTTGCCGTAGTCAAGGTGAAATGGATGCTTTAGTCAATGAAGCAGGTTTTGAAAAGTTAGATCAACAAATTGATCATTGGGGTATTTTCAGTGTATCGATAGCAAAACGTCGCTAACAGAATACATCATCAATAACCAAACTATCGCTATATGGCAACATATAGCGATAGTTTTAAGCCTTTGTAAAAATAGAAGCATAAACAAAGAAAGGAATTTTAGTATGGGTGGAACCCAACACACTCAAATAACATCATCGAGAAAAAGTATCTGGCTTGCTGGTATTGTATGGCTGTTGTTTCTTGCCCCTTTTTTCTATTTAACTTATATGCAAGTTAATACTTATACTTCCACTTTATCTGATGTTCCTTCTTTTGTTTATTCATGGGAAAAAGCGATCCCTTTTTTACCTTGGACAATCATTCCTTATTGGAGTGTGAATATTGCCTATGGTATTTCACTAATTATTTGTACAACGTTAAGAGAACAATTTATACATGGCCTACGTTTAATTGTTGCCTCTCTTATTGCTTGTGCTGGTTTTTTATTATTCCCTTTAAAATTTAGTTTTATTCGCCCAACAACAGAAGGGTTTTCTGGTTGGTTATTTACCCAATTAGAAGGTTTCGATTTACCTTATAATCAAGCCCCTTCTTTGCACATAATCTTATTGTGGATACTTTGGTTGCGTTTTCGCGCACATACTCCAAAATCATGGCAATGGTTTTTAAATTTATGGTCATTGCTTATTGCTGTTTCTGTACTGACAACGTGGCAACATCACTTTATCGATATTATTACGGGCTTTGGTGTCGGCGTGTTTATCTGTTATTTATTACCAATAAACTCTCGTTGGAAATGGCATTTTACAGGCAGTAAACGCAGTTTACGTATTAGTAAAAACTATGCGTTATCAGCAATGGTGTTTTATCTGTTATCTTTTGGCTTACAAGGTTTCTTTTGGATTTTTCTCTGGCCTGCAATCACATTAACTTTTGTGGCTTTAGGTTATTTAGGGGCAGGCGCTTCTATTTTTCAAAAAAATGCACAAGGTAAAATTCCCCTTTCTGCACAGATAATCCTATTACCTTATCGCTTTTTTGCTTGGTGTACTTATCGCTATTATTTAACTCGTTGCCAAACACCCAGTTTAGTGACTGAAGGTATTTTATTAGGTGGACGCCCTCTTTATAAATTAAAAGCGAACGCCGTATTTGATTTAACCTGTGAGTGGCCAAGAAACAAGTTTAGCCAAAATCAGCTTTATTTAGCGCAACCTCAAATCGATTTATTACCATTATCTCCTGATGATATCAGCAAAGCCATGTTATCTGTGGAACAGCTTAGCCAAGCAGGGACAGTTTATATTCATTGCAAATTAGGCTATTCGCGCAGTGCAACTATTGTAGTTGCATGGTTAGTTTACAGTGGCACAGTAGATACTTTGGAAGAAGCGATAAAACAGGTGTATCAAACACGCCCTCAAGTGATTTTAAATCCAGAAACACAAGAGGCATTACAAATTTGGTATTCGCGTTTCCAACAAAATAAATAACGAGATAACTATGCTGACAACAAAAACCAGCGGTAAAGTGATTGTGTCTTTAACACAAAGTTGGCGCTATTTACTACTTTTATCACTATTACCTTATATAAGCACATGGCCTGTATTTAGCCTTCATTTTCATAATAAAATGGCCTTCTTTGTTGCTTCTCTTTTATTTTTATTTACGCAATATCACCTTTTTCGTTTATGGCTTGATAGCCATTTTTTTCAGGTACTTTATCGCTATCAAGATGATGTTAGCTTTGATGAAAGCCTCTCTACGTTATTTCCTAAACGTCCCAAAAAACAGACAATGGAAGCTCGCTGGCTAGGAACTAAACGTCTATTTTATTTTGCCTTGATTGGTGTTTCAGTTCAATGGATATGGTGTTTGGCTATGCTCTTTTTTACGCTTTTTAGTTATTAATAAGCTAAAGTTAATGTTTATTCACTATATAAAACAATATGTTATAAGAATAAAATCTAAGGTTTTGTATCAAATTAATTGAACATTTCTATCACAGTAATTCTTTTCTCAAAAAAATGACTCATGTTACTATCATTTACCTTACAAATGATTTGTTATGAGTATTATGGAAAACACCGCGCCACAAACATCGCTAAGCAAAGGTCTTATTTTACTTATGGCGGTTGCCACAGGTATGGTTGTTGCCAGTAACTACTATGCACAACCCCTACTGGATTCAATCGCAAACTATTTCCACATATCTGCAACTTTGGCTGGTTTTATAGTTACCACCGCGCAATTAAGTTATGCCGTGGGGTTAATGTTATTAGTGCCTCTTGGCGATATTTTTGAACGTCGCTCACTTATTATTACTATGACATTAATTTCAGCAAGTGGCCTATTAATTACCGCTATGGCATCTAATATTTGGGTGATGTTAATAGGAACTGCGCTCTCAGGTATGTTCTCAGTCGTGGCTCAAATTCTTGTTCCTTTTGCTGCAACCCTTGCTGCACCTCATCAACGAGGAAAAGCGGTCGGCACGATTATGAGTGGTCTTTTACTTGGGATCTTACTGGCGAGAACTGCATCTGGGTTAATGGCGTCATTTACTAATTGGCAGGGTATTTTCTGGGTAGCAAGTATTTTTCTAGCGATTTTAGCTATCACTTTATGGCGTTGCTTGCCCACTTATAAAAGTGAAACAAACTTAAATTATTTCCAGTTGCTAGGTTCCATTTTCAAATTATTTGCAACAACCCCTGTATTAAGAACTCGTTCATTAGTTGGCGCACTTATTTTTGCTCATTTTGGTTTATTGTGGACTTCAATGGCCTTTTTATTGGCTTCTGATCCTTTTAATTACTCAGATGCCGTGATTGGTTTATTTGGTCTTGTGGGTGCCGCAGGTGCATTAATGGCAGGAAAAGCTGGCGTATTAGTGGATAAAGGAAAAGGTAAAAAAACCACCACCGTAGGATTAGTCATCCTCTTTCTCTCTTGGGGCTTTATCATTATTGCACCTTATTATCACTGGATTGGGCTCATCAGCTTTATTATTGGCGTTGTCCTGCTAGACTTAGCTGTTCAGGGTGTTCATGTCACCAATCAGAGCACTATATACCGTATTTTACCTGATGCTAGAAACCGCCTAACTGCCGCTTATATGACAAGCTATTTTATTGGTGGTGCATTAGGATCTTTACTATCAGGCTATGCTTATCATCAATATGGATGGACCGGTGTTTCCATCGCTGGATTAGTCATCGGCGTTATCGGTCTTATTGTTTGGTTTTTAGGTTATAAAAATGATCCAATAATCCACGCCGAATAATATTCAGACCCAAGGATGGGTTATATTATTTCTTCAATCCCACTCTAATCAGAATAAAATGTGAATGTTTTAACAGCGTGATTACTATTGATGTATATCATCATCCCATTCTTTATTAAGAAAATTATATCAATCTTACCAATAAAGCACTATATAAATAATTTCAATTCGGTATTGTCCACATAGTAAGCATTGATGGTGATAATAAATTTATTACGTGTTTTATCGTAAAAAATGATCCCTTTTTTCGCAAATAGACTACTATTCATTGTCAGATAAGTGATAAATTGATTTTATTAACTTATTGTAAAGAGATAAGTACCTATTCTTTTTTTTGTGTTATCATTCAGAAAATTTATGAATCAGGTAACATAATCAAAAAAACATAGTGACTATAAATAATAAAAATTGCTAAATTGTGTGTTTAATATACCATTTAACATGTTGATAACAGCATTATCCTAATTTTCGAAACTAACAAGGTGTCTAAAAATGGAAAGCTCATTTACGCCAACAGAAGAATTACTAAACACTCGCGCTACACAACAGAAATCGCTTAACAAAGATATTCCTTATCAAGAAATTTTGTTAACTCGCCTTTCTATGCATGTTCAAAGCAAACTTCTTGAAAGTCGTAATAATATGTTAAAGTCTCAGGGTATTAACGAGACATTATTTATGGCACTAATGATTTTAGATACGACAGAAAATCGTAGTATTCAACCATCAGAATTAAGTGCAGCTTTAGGCTCTTCAAGAACGAATGCAACACGCATTGCTGATGAGCTTGAAAAGCAAGGCTGGATTGAACGTCGTGAAAGCCATAATGACCGCCGTTGTTTACATCTCCATTTAACTGATGCAGGTGAAGAGTTTTTAAATAGCTTATTACCACCGCAACATCAGTGCTTAAAACAAATCTGGTCTGTATTAGATCAATCTGAACAAAGACAGCTTGAAACGCTAATGCGTAAGTTATTATTACAATTAGATACTTTGGCTGAAAAAGGTTGTGAATAAGTAGCATAATAAATAGTTTTATTGATCTAATCCTATTTAAGCCATAAATCGGCAAACATACTTACCCATTAGCATTTATAATTTACCTTCACGCTAATAATTATTCTAAGATTGACTTTATAATTATGTTTCCAGTTTTAATACTGGAAACATATCTAATGATGTTTTTCTGGTTTTATGGAGATCTTCTAAATGAGTGTTAATGAGGAAACTACCCCCCCTCAGGCTCCCATTCGCAATAAAAAACGAACTCGCCGAAATGTTCTACTGTTGCTAACCATCCTATTTATTGTTGCTGGTGTGGCTTACACCGCTTATTGGTTTATGGTGTTAAGACATCATGAAACAACAGATAATGCTTATGTGACTGGCAATCAAATCATGGTGATGCCACAGATTTCTGGTTCTGTTACCACTGTTTATGTGGATAACACCGATTTTGTAAAAGCGGGTGAACCCTTAGTTTTATTAGATTCAAGTGATGAAAAACTGGCATTAGAAAAAGCAAAAACGGCATTAGCTAATAGTGTTCGTCAAATGCATCAGCAAATTATTAATGGTCGTCAATTAAAAGCAAACATCGTTTTACGTGAAACAGAGCTCACTAAATTACAAAATGATCTTCGCCGCCGTGAAGTTTTAGGTGAACGCAACGTCATTGGTAAAGAAGAACTTCAACACGCCAGAGAAGCTGTTTCTACCGCAAGAGCGGCTTTAGAAGTTGCAAGAGAGCAATATAATGCTAATCAAGCAATTATCTTAAATACTCCAATTGCAAAACAACCTTCTGTTTTACAAGCATCTACCGATGTTCGTAATGCATGGCTTGCCTTAGAACGTACTAAAATTTTAAGCCCAACAGATGGCTATGTTTCACGTCGTAGCGTTCAAGTTGGTGCACAAGTCTCACCTGGTAAACCTTTAATGGCTGTTGTTCCTGTAACGGGTATGTGGATTGATGCCAACTTTAAAGAAACCCAACTCGCGAATATGCGAATTGGTCAACCTGCAAAGATAACAACTGACTTTTACGGTAAAAAAGTCATTTATCACGGCACTGTATTAGGTTTAGATATGGGAACGGGTAGTGCATTCTCATTACTGCCTGCACAAAATGCTAGTGGTAACTGGATAAAAGTCGTTCAACGCTTACCTGTGCGTATTTCATTAGATGAAAAAGAATTAGCAGAGAAGCCTCTGCGTATTGGTCTTTCTTCTGAAGTAACTGTCGATACGATTAACCTTGATGGAAAAGTATTATCACACAGCGAACGCCAAGCACCTGCTTATCATACTGATGCTTTAACAATTGATATGTCAGAGATTAATAAACTGATCAATGAAATCATTGAACAAAATGCAGGACAATAAAGGCGAGGTGTAAAGGTGAGCAAAGAGCCATTACAAGGAGGAAAACTTGCCTTAATGACCATCGCCCTTGCGTTGGCCACCTTTATGCAAGTTCTCGATTCTACAATCGCTAACGTAGCCATTCCAACTATTGCAGGAAACTTAGGTGCCTCTAACTCTCAGGGGACTTGGGTTATTACTTCTTTTGGGGTAGCAAATGCTATTTCTATCCCTATCACTGGTTGGTTAGCAAAACGTATTGGTGAAGTTCGACTCTTTATGTGGTCAACGGCACTTTTTGCGTTAACATCTTGGCTTTGTGGTATTTCACAAAGTCTTGAAATGCTTATTTTCTTTCGTGTACTTCAAGGTTTAGTTGCAGGGCCACTCATTCCTTTATCACAAAGTTTATTATTGAATAACTATCCACCAGCCAAACGAAATATGGCGCTTGCTCTATGGTCAGTGACCATTGTTGTGGCTCCCATTTTAGGACCGATTTTAGGTGGCTATATCAGCGATAACTACCATTGGGGATGGATATTTTTTATTAACGTTCCATTTGGTGTGTTGATTATTATGTGTATATCAAACACCTTAGCTGGACGCGAAACAAAAACTGAAATTAAACCAATAGATACCATTGGCCTTGTTTTACTTGTCGTGGGTATTGGTGCATTACAAATCATGCTCGATCAGGGTAAAGAGCTTGATTGGTTTAATTCGACAGAAATTATAGTCCTCACTATTGTGGCTGTGGTTGCGCTTAGCTTCTTAATTGTTTGGGAGTTAACAGACGATCATCCAGTGATAGATCTTTCCCTCTTTAAGAGTCGAAACTTTACCATTGGCTGTGTCACGCTTAGCCTCGCCTATATGATCTATTTTGGCACCATTGTTTTACTGCCACTGCTTTTACAAGAGGTCTTTGGTTATACAGCAACATGGGCGGGATTAGCATCAGCATCGGTAGGGTTATTACCTTTAATAATCACACCGATTATAGGTAAATTTGGTGGTAAAGTGGATTTACGCTATATCATCAGCTTTAGCTTTATTATGTTTTCTGTGTGTTTTTATTGGCGAGCTTATACCTTCGAGCCTGGAATGGATTTTGCCACTGTGGCATGGCCTCAATTCTGGCAAGGTTTAGCTGTTGCGTGTTTCTTTATGCCATTAACGACAATGACATTATCTGGACTACCTCCAGAAAAAATGGCATCAGCATCAAGTCTTTCAAACTTCTTAAGAACATTGGCAGGGGCAATTGGCGCATCGTTAACCACAACGATTTGGACACAAAGAGAATCACTTCACCATGAAACCTTTGTAGAAAAAATTAACCCACTCGATCCTGATTCGCAAATGGCGTATCAACAAATGAATGATCTTGGTCTTTCAAATGAACAAGCATCTGCATATTTAGCCAAGACGATTACAGAACAGGGATTAATTATTTCAGCCAATGAGATTTTTTGGTTAGCGGCTGGTATTTTCCTTATCATGATGATCGTGGTTTGGTTTGCTAAACCGCCATTCTCACCGGGAAAATAATATAATTAACATAGACCGTATAAATAAAAACCCCGCTTAAACCATAATGATTAAGCGGGGTTTTTGTACTATTCTTTAAAAAACTTTAAAGCAATTAGCCTTGGTGCTGACGCCACCATTCTGCTAATAACACACCAGAAGCTACAGAGACGTTTAAGCTTTCAACGTGGCCAGTACCGCCGATGTAAATGCTCATATCACCTTGATTTAAAGTGCTTTCACTTAAGCCATCTTTCTCTTGACCTAAGATAAGAACCATTTTCGCCGGTAATTGTGCTTTTGATAATGGCACACTGCCTTTGTGACTTGATGTTGCCACCAGCGTATAACCCGCTTTTTTAAATTTATCTAACGTTTGAGCAAAGTTATCAGCATCAATACCTTGGATATATTCTGCACCACCTTCTGCGGTACGAACAGCAGCACCAGACTCTAATACAGCAGAATCAGGAGAGATAACCCCTTTCACACCAAAGTGCGCACAGCTACGCATAATTGCACCTACGTTATGTGGATTACCCACATCTTCAAGTGCTAATACGCAATCATGTTCAGGTGCATCTTTCAGATAGGTTTCTGCATCATGACCAACACGTTTTTTAATTAAGAAGCACACGCCACCATGGTGATCAGTACGAGCGGCTTTCACCATCTCTTCTTCTTCAACAACGTGATAGGCTTTACGGTTTGCTGCCATCCATTTCAATGCATCACGAAAACGTGGTGTCACATCTTGTAAAAACCAAGCACGAACAATCGCATCAGGACGATTTTTAAACATTGCTTGGCAGGCATTTTCACCATAAATACGTGTCTCTTCTAAACGCTGGCGACGCAACTGTTCAGGATCGATTTGGCTCTTACCAGTAATGCCATCGTGCTCTTTAATTGCCTCTTCACCAGCAGGGCGAGAAACCGTTTTCCACGGAGAAAAACTTCCGCCTTCACTGTCGCGAGAAGGTTTTGATTCATTACGTGATGCGCCACGCCCTGAAGGCTTACCTGCACCGCGGTCATCACGACGAGAAAATTTATTATCACCACGTCTGTTATCGCGATTTTTATCGTCGCGGTTATCGCCACGTCTATTATCACGATTTTTGTCGTCACGGTTGTCACCGCGTTTGTTATCACGGCTATCACCACGACCATTTTCAGGACGGCGGGATGGTTTTTTAGGTTTATTATCGGCGTTGTCCTCACTACGGACATACATTACTTTTACTTTGCCGTTTTTACCTTCATAAGAATCGTTCATTTGTCTCTCCAACTGCAATAGGGGCGCAGATTACATGATAGTTTAGCAACTGTCACCGAGAGAATCACGCAAGGAATCGATAAACTAATCAGGATCAATTGATAATTAACTTCATCTCATAGATAACTAATATATCATTATGATTTATATGATAAAAATACACTGAATAGTTTGTTTGTTTTGAACATGATAATATTCGATTCTTTTTTATAAGTATTGGTTAATCTGTTATGCATGACAATGCAGTCTCTCGACTTCGTCAATACCGACTTTCGATTTCAACCCGCCCTTTTAAAGCGCGAGGTTTTCGTACAAAACGTTGCACTTTTTGCTTATTACCTGAAAAACAGTGTCTTTGCGACACGATTATCAATCAACCAGCAAAAAGCCAATTTTGTTTATTGATGTACGATACTGAAGTGATGAAGCCAAGTAATACGGGGAAATTAATTGCCGATGTATTACCAGACACACAGGCATTTTTATGGTCCCGAACTGAGCCAGAACAGGCTTTGCTTGATCTAATCAATACACCTGATAGGCAAGCTTATGTTGTCTTCCCTGAAAGCTATGCATCAAGTGAACGTGTTGTATACAACCAACTCCCAGCCAATAGCAAACCGCCTTTATTTATCCTCCTTGATGGTACTTGGAGTGAAGCCCGCAAAATGTTTCGCAAAAGCCCTTATCTCGATTCATTGCCTCTTTTTTCTTTAAATGAGGCAATTAAATGCGAGTATGTACTTCGCCAAGCAGCAAGAGAAGATCAACATTGTACAGCAGAAGTTGCTGCTTCTATTTTAGAGAATGTCGGCGATATGCAAGCCTCACAACAGCTTTTTTCTCATTTTAGTTACTTTCGTCAACAATATTTACTTGGAAAACCAGACCGGAGTCAGGCAAAAGAAGATCAAATCAGCTACATTGAATAGCAGTTGATAATGAAACTCTGGAGTGGATATGAGCCAACGAGGTCTTGAAGCACTATTACGTCCTAAATCTATTGCGGTGATTGGTGCCTCTGAAAAATTAGGTCGAGCAGGAACCACCATGATGAAAAATTTGCTCAGTGGTGGATTTAATGGCCCTGTGTTTCCGATTAATCCTGCTCGCAGCTCTGTCTCTGGTGTTTTCACTTATCCTTCTATTGATAAATTACCTCAAGTACCTGATCTCGCGATTATTTGTACACATCATCGTCGCAACCTTGAGTTACTGAAACAATTAGGTGAGTCTGGTTGCAAAGCTGTAATTGTACTTTCTGCACAACCGGAACAATTTCAGCCAATAAAATTACTTTGCCAGCAATATCATATCCGTTTACTTGGCCCAAATAGTTTGGGGCTTTTAGCACCATGGCAAGGTTTAAATGCCAGCTTTTCGCCTCTTCCAGTTAAAAAAGGAAAGCTCGCTTTTATTTCGCAATCAGCTGCTGTCGCCAACACGATTTTAGATTGGGCTTATTATCGCAATATTGGCTTTTCTTATTTTATTGCATTAGGTGACAACCAAGATATCCAAGTTGATGATTTACTGGATTTTCTAGCAAGAGACAGTAAAACCAGTGCAATTTTATTGCATCTCGAACATATAAAAGATGCGCGACGTTTTATGTCGGCATCTCGTAGTGCTTCACGCAATAAGCCTATTCTGGTGATAAAGAGTGGTCGAACCCAAAAAGCTCAACTGTTATTAGGTGATACACCAAGTTATGATGTGGCTTATGATGCGGCTTTTCAACGTGCAGGATTATTGCGAGTACAAGATACCCATGAGATGTTTTCTGCCGTTGAAACACTTAGCTATATGACGCCTTTAAAAGGCGAAAGATTGATGATTATGAGTAATGGCTCTGCACCTGCTGCAATGGCCGTTGATGAGCTATTTTTACATTCAGGAAAGCTTGCACAACTTACGGATGAAACAAAACAAAAGCTACAAAATATTATTCAAGAAGAAAATACCATTCGTAATCCACTAAACTTAGGTGATGATACAACCGTTGATCGTTATATTTTAGCATTGAATTGTTTGTTAGATAGCCATGATCATGATGCATTACTCCTTATTCACACACCTAGTGCCATAGCCCCTAGCATTGAAACAGCACAACGAGTCATAGAAGCCATCAATAAACACCCTAGACGTAAATGGCTTACCGTTTTCACTAACTGGGGCGGAGAATATTCATCCCAACAATCGCGTAAATTATTTAGTGAAGCTGGAATTCCAACCTATCGAACACCTGAAGGTGCCGTCACTGCATTTATGCATATGGTGGAATATCGTCGGAATCAAAAGCAGCTAAAAGAAACACCAGCATTGCCTCTAGATATCAAAATGAATACACAGCAAGCACATCGTTGCATTGAAGAGGCATTAAAGAATAAGCAATATCGATTAGACACACACCAAGTTCAGCCAATTATGGAAGCTTACGGTTTTAATACACTTCCTACTTGGATTGCTCATAATGCACAAGAAGCTGTCAATATTGCTGAAAAGATTGGTTACCCTGTTGCACTGAAATTACGTTCTCCTGATATCCCTCATAAGTCCGAAGTACAAGGTGTTATGCTTTATCTTCGAGACAGCACAGAAGTATCATCAGCAGCACATGCTATTATAGAGCGCGTTACAGAGCTATATCCTCAAGCACAAATTCAGGGTTTATTAGTACAAAGTATGGCAAATCGCGCTGGCTCTCAAGAACTACGAGTCGCAATAGAACAAGATCCTATTTTTGGCCCCTTAATTGTCTTAGGTGAAGGGGGGGTTGAGTGGCAAATAGAAACTAAAGCCGCAGTGGCTTTGCCACCTCTTAATATGGCACTTGCCCGCTATCTGGTTATTAATGCAATAAAAAGCGGAAAGATACAGCCTAGAAGCGCTTTACAGCCTCTAAATATATTAAGCCTAAGTCATTTTTTGGTGCAGGTTTCTCACTTACTTTTAGATTGCCCACAAATTGTCAGATTAGATATTCACCCTCTACTGGCTTCAGGTAATGATTTTACATTGCTCGATGTTGCGATGGAGTTAGCGCCACTACAAGGCGATCCTCATCAAAGACTCTCTATTCGCCCTTATCCCAATGAGTTAGAAGAAACATTCTTCCTAAGAGATAACAATCCTTGCTTTATCCGCCCTATTTTGCCGGAAGATGAACCATTACTAAAAACATTTATAAATCAAGTGACAAAAGAAGATCTTTATTATCGCTATTTTAGTGAAATCAGTGAATTTACACATGACGATCTCGCGAATATGACTCAAATTGACTACGATCGAGAAATGGCTTTTGTCGCGATCAGAAATCCAGAAGATCAGCCTGAAATCATTGGTGTTGCTCGTGCAATGGCAGATCCCGATAATCAGCATGCAGAATTTGCTATTCTTGTGCGTTCTGATTTAAAAGGAAACACTTTAGGTCATCAACTTATGACTAAACTTATCAACTATACTAGAGAACATGGTATTAAACGTTTAACCGCGATAACAATGCCTGAAAATCGCAACATGATAAGTTTAGCGAAAAAACTGGGATTTTCTGTTGAAGTACAATTTGATGAAGGAATAGTCAATCTTGATTTACAGCTTGGATCTTCAAACGATAGCCCAATGCTATAATCATTAGAGAAAGTTTCTTTATGTGATTGTTCGCGCATCCTTTGATAAATTAGCTATATAAGATGATTTTATGCGTACATCCCATATAACTAATGTTATGATCAGAAGATCGGTTAAAGAAAATCTACATGGACGATGGCTCCATCTGCCATCATAAACAAGAGAATTAAGCACTGTGATGTTGTCTAAACTAAAACTTGCTAAGCATCAACAACACCTTGCACAACTGCCTAAATTAGCTCAGTCAGTTGCTGATGTTGAAACGCTTTATCAGACGTCCGCGTTTCGCAGCACCTTATTGAAATACATTGCTCAAGCAAAGAAAGAGATCTTTATTACAGCTCTTTACCTAGAGCACGATGAGGCTGGTGAAGAGATCCTTGATGCGCTTTACACCGCAAAACAACAACGTCCTGAATTATCCATTACCGTTATTGTTGATTGGCACCGTGCTCAACGTGGGCGTATTGGTGTCTCTGCTGATGCAACAAATGCAGATTGGTACTACCATGTTGCACAGCAACACCCTGATATCGAGCTCCCTATTTACGGCATTCCCGTAAACACTCGTGAAGCATTAGGTGTATTACACCTTAAAGGCTTTATCTTTGATGATACGGTTATCTATAGTGGCGCAAGTATTAATAATGTTTACTTGCATAAACTCGATAAATATCGTTATGACAGATATCACATTATCCAAAATAGCGAATTAGCTTCCACAATGAAGCAATTTATCGTGTCTGATCTTTTGCAATCAGAAGCGATTCAACGACTGGATATCAAAGATAGAGTTCGTTGTGCCGAAATTAAAAATTGTATTCGTCAATTTCGTTTCAATTTACGCACTCGTGATGGCTATGATATTAAAGCCAATGCTTCTAACAACGAGCTGGCAGTAACACCTTTAATGGGTTTAGGTAAGAAAAATATCTTAAATAAGACAATTTCTCACCTTATGGCTTCTACTGAAGAAAAACTTGTTATTTGTACACCTTATTTTAATTTACCTGCGATCCTTGTACGCCAAATCAGTCATTTATTAAGAAATGGCAAGCAAGTCGAAATTATTATTGGTGATAAAACAGCAAATGACTTCTATATTCCACCAGAAGAGCCATTTAAAATTATTGGTGCTTTGCCTTATCTCTATGAAATGAACTTGCGTAAATTTACCCAACGTTTCCAGCGGTTTATTGATAGCAATCAATTAACAGTAAGACTTTGGAAAGATAGCGATAATACATATCACTTAAAAGGTATGTGGGTAGATGATAACTGGCAATTAATTACGGGTAATAATCTTAATCCACGTGCATGGGGATTAGATTTAGAAAATGCCATATTAATTCATGATCCTAAACATGAATTACATGAACAACGACACAAAGAGTTAGAATGTATTCGCCAACATACTATTGTCGTGAAACATTACCAAGATCTAGAAAGCATTAAGCTTTATCCTCTAAAAGTGAAAAAATTAATTAAACGCTTACGACGCATTCGTGTTGATAGATTAATCAGCCGCATACTTTAATTAACACTTCATTTGATAAGCCTTGCTAAATTACAGCAAGGCTTTTTTGTTTAATAAAATTATCTTCTCAAATTATCCCTTATCTTTAATAATCTTCTATATTAAAAACACTCTTATCAGTGAAAAGGCTTTTATTTTTTATGAGACTAAAGCTCAAATGTCGTTCTCTGATTATTTTATTATCAATAATAACTTTAAATGGTTGCCAGTCATTTCATTTTGCCAATGATAATTGGAAAGGCAAAGATAAGGCTCAGCATTTCTTATTTTCAATGGCAACATCTGCAGGTGCAAATGCGTATGCAGATCATCAAAATTATGGTCATAGGGAAGGATTATTAATAGGGCTCTCATTTTCGATTAGTTTAGGTGCCGCAAAAGAGCTTTATGATAGTCGTCCAAGAGGGACTGGTTGGAGTTGGCATGATTTTGCTTACGATGTTGCAGGGGCAGTGGCAGGTTCATTACTTTATCAGCAATTAAAATAATTTTTTATTCAGAGTAGCTAAACCTACAAATGCAAAAAAGCCAACCCATTGGGTTGGCTTTCTCGTCTTATTTAATGCCTGGCAGTTCCCTACTCTCACATGGGGAGACCCCACACTACCATCGGCGCTACAACGTTTCACTTCTGAGTTCGGCATGGATTCAGGTGGGTCCACTGCGCTATGGCCGCCAAGCAAATTCTGTTTAATTACCCGTTACTTCGATTTCTCTTCGTAACCAGCAATTTTCAATCTTAAAACAAGCCTACTTCATCTACTGTTTGTCTCTCAGACAAAACACCTTCGGTGTTGTCAGGTTAAGCCTCACGGTTCATTAGTACTGGTTAGCTCAACGTATCGCTACGCTTACACACCCAGCCTATCAACGTCTTAGTCTTAAACGTTCCTTTAGGTCACTCAAGGTGACAGGGAAGACTCATCTCGAGGCAAGTTTCCCGCTTAGATGCTTTCAGCGGTTATCTCTTCCGCACTTAGCTACCGGGCAATGCCATTGGCATGACAACCCGAACACCAGTGGTGCGTTCACTCCGGTCCTCTCGTACTAGGAGCAACCCCTCTCAATCTTCCAACGCCCACGGCAGATAGGGACCGAACTGTCTCACGACGTTCTAAACCCAGCTCGCGTACCACTTTAAATGGCGAACAGCCATACCCTTGGGACCTACTTCAGCCCCAGGATGTGATGAGCCGACATCGAGGTGCCAAACACCGCCGTCGATATGAACTCTTGGGCGGTATCAGCCTGTTATCCCCGGAGTACCTTTTATCCGTTGAGCGATGGCCCTTCCATTCAGAACCACCGGATCACTAAGACCTACTTTCGTACCTGCTCGAGCCGTCACTCTCACAGTCAAGCTGGCTTATGCCTTTGCACTAACCGCATGATGTCCGACCATGCTTAGCCAACCTTCGTGCTCCTCCGTTACTCTTTAGGAGGAGACCGCCCCAGTCAAACTACCCACCAGACACGGTCCCCGATCCAGATTATGGACCTAGGTTAGAACATCAAACGTTAAAGGGTGGTATTTCAAGGTTGACTCCATGCAGACTGGCGTCCACACTTCATAGTCTCCCACCTATCCTACACATCAAGGCTCAATGTTCAGTGTCAAGCTATAGTAAAGGTTCACGGGGTCTTTCCGTCTTGCCGCGGGTACACTGCATCTTCACAGCGAGTTCAATTTCACTGAGTCTCGGGTGGAGACAGCCTGGCCATCATTACGCCATTCGTGCAGGTCGGAACTTACCCGACAAGGAATTTCGCTACCTTAGGACCGTTATAGTTACGGCCGCCGTTTACTGGGGCTTCGATCAAGAGCTTCTCCCTAAGGATAACCCCATCAATTAACCTTCCAGCACCGGGCAGGCGTCACACCGTATACGTCCACTTTCGTGTTTGCACAGTGCTGTGTTTTTAATAAACAGTTGCAGCCAGCTGGTATCTTCGACTGGCTTCGGCTCCGTCCGCGAGGGACTTCACTTACCGCCAGCGTGCCTTCTCCCGAAGTTACGGCACCATTTTGCCTAGTTCCTTCACCCGAGTTCTCTCAAGCGCCTGAGTATTCTCTACCTGACCACCTGTGTCGGTTTGGGGTACGATTGTTGGTAACCTGAAGCTTAGAGGCTTTTCCTGGAAGCAGGGCATCAATTGCTTCACCACCTTAGTGGTTCGTCATCACACCTCAGCATTAAGTGACCGGATTTGCCTAATCACTCTGCCTACATGCTTGAACCGGGACGACCGTCGCCCGGACAACCTAGCCTTCTCCGTTCCCCCATCGCAGTTACCACCAGTACGGGAATATTAACCCGTTTCCCATCGACTACGCTTTTCAGCCTCGCCTTAGGGGTCGACTCACCCTGCCCCGATTAACGTTGGACAGGAACCCTTGGTCTTCCGGCGTGCGGGTTTTTCACCCGCATTATCGTTACTTATGTCAGCATTCGCACTTCTGATACCTCCAGCAT